>JAFYBB010000368.1 GCA_017540445.1 Clostridia bacterium
AATTGTTTCGCAATGTACGAGCGCCCAATCTCCCGCTTCGCGGGTACTTCCCAATCTGCGGATGGGGAAGCTTGGATTGCCCGACGTTCCGCCATTGAATCGAACAAATCCCGTCAGGGATTTGCACCGCCGCTCCTCACTCCTCACTTCTCACTCCCAACTCAAAGGGGGCTGTCGCAACAGCCCCCTTGTGTCGGTATGTATCAGAGCACCACCTGGTCGCGGCCGCTGTTCTTGCCGATGTACAGCTTGCGGTCGGCCTCCTCCAGTATCGCTTCCAGCGGGGAGTGGAAGTCGTTTTCCGACACGCCGATGGTGATGGTGATGGAGAAGTCCACGCCCTCGAAGCTCAGCGGCATCTTGCGCACCGCGATGCACAGATCGTGCATGACGACGCCCGCCTCGTCCAGGTTCAGCCCGGGCATGAAGATGCAGAACTCCTCGCCGCCCCAGCGGCAGATCCCGAACTGGTCGCCCAGCACGGCGCGGAACTTGTCCGCCAGCGTGCGCAGCGTGTAGTCGCCGCAGTTGTGGCCGTAGGTGTCGTTGACGCGCTTGAAGAAGTCGATGTCGGCGATGGCCACGCTGAAGGGCTCCTGGGACGAGTGCTCCAGGAAGCGGCGGATGTCGTTCATCAGCGCCCTGCGGTTGGGCAGCTGGGTCAGCGGGTCGGTGCCGGCCTCCTTGTGCAGCTCCTGGTTGTCCAGGCGCAGCTGGCGCTCGGCGGCCTGTACGTTGCTGCTGAACAGTATGCACAGGCAGGCCAGCACCGTGTAGAGGGAGACCGTGTTGAAAATCAGGAAGATCGCGCGAATCTGTTCGCTCAGCACGTGGACCTCCACGTGGACGCTGGCATAGGCGTACAGCGCCATGCGCAGCAGCACGAGGTTCGACCAGAACAGGATCTTCAGCGGCGGCTTCTCGGAGACGTTGAAGAACGACAGCATCAGCGGCGCGATCAGCAGCTGCTGGGAGCTGGAGCTCCAGCCGAAGCTGTGTACACACCACGCGCACCAGGCCTCCACCACGAAGCTCACGATCAGCCCCGCGAGGCGCGGCCCCATGCGCGTGACGTTGAACAGCGTGGCGACCATGACCGCCGCCGCCGCCAGCGGCACCCATTCCCACCAGCCGCCGGCCAGGCCGAACCAGGTGAAGCTCGCCAAAAAGTATACGGTCAGCAGCACTGCCGTGACGCGCAGTGCCTTCCGATAATATACGGGCATCTCTTTGCCCGAGTTTGGCGCTTTCTGGCGCAGAAAATCCAGGATGAAATTCATGGCCGGACGCTGTCCTCCGTCGGTCGGAACGCAAAACTGTAGACATAACCATTATGCATGATTTTGGCGCAAATTTCAACCCCTGGAGCCGGGAAATGTGAAAAAAAGATAAAATTGCGGAAGAAAGGGGGGCGGCGGTCTACGGCTCCTGCCCGGCGTTCAGCTTCGCCACCAGCTGCCGGATGCGCTCCCGGGCCTCGCTCTGGCGGATGAACTGGTCCTCCCGGGAGGGGGTGGCGTCGCCCATGATGGCCACGAACTGGCTGACCTTCAGGCCCAGGGCGTCCTGCATGTCCCGGTCGCTGCCCTTCGGGGACACCAGGTAGTAGCACAGCAGGCTGTCCCGCTGGCCGATGCGGTGGGCGCGGTCCTCGGCCTGGCTGTGCACGGCGGGGGACCAGTCCAGTTCGCCGAACACCACGCAGGTGGCCCGCTGCAGGTTCAGGCCGCTGGCCGAGCGCAGCGAGATACACAGCAGGTCGGTCCTGCCCGCCATGAAGGCGTCGGCCGCCTCGTCCTTCTGACGGTCCGTCTCCCTGCCGGTGATGAACATCGGTTTCAGGGCCTTCAATTCCCGCTTGTAGATGTCCATCACGGCGTGGTGGTGGGCCATCAGCAGCACCTTCTCGCCGCCCTCCACCAGCGCCCGCACGAAGGCGCACACGAAGGGCGCCTTGGCGACGCCGGTGGCCTGGCGCTGGGTCTGGGAGATGGCGTCCTCGATGATGGCCCGGCGGGCGGGGTCGTCGGTGGCCCGCAGCAGCTTCAATTGCTGCGCCACCGGGGCCATCAGCTCGCGGTAGACGGCGTCGTCCCAGTCGATCTCCTGCACCAGGCGGCGCTTCGGGGCCAGCTCGGTCAGCACGTCGCCCTTCAACCGGCGCAGCATCAGGCCCTCGCCCCGCAAATACTCGCCCAGCAGCTCGGGCTTGGCCACCACGGCGGTGTTGTAGCCGTAGCACCACTCCCGGGAGAAGCTCTCCCAGTCGCCCAGGAAGTGGAAGTCGATGATGTTCACCACGTTCCAGATCTCGCCGCCGTTGTTGTAGATCGGCGTGCCGGACAGACCGATGCAGTTCTCGCAGGCCTCGGACAGCAGCGAGGCGGCGCTGTACTTGCCGGTGCCGTTGCGGCGCAGCTCCTGGATCTCGTCGAACACCACGGTGCGAAAGCCCCGCCCCGGCAGCACGTCCTTCCAGCCCCGCAGCAGCAGGTAGTGGACGATGTAGATGTCCGCCTCCGGCAGCGCGTAGGGGGTCAGGCCCCGGATCACGTGTACACGGAGCCGGCCGTCCGGGGACAGGAAGCGCTCCACCTCCCGCTGCCAGTTGCGGATCAGGTGGGGCGGCACCACCAGTATCGCCGGGTAGGCCGCCGTGGTGGCCAGGAAGGCCAGCGCCTGCACCGTCTTGCCCAGGCCCATCTCGTCCGCCAGCAGGCAGCGCCGGGTGGACAGCAAAAACGCCAGCCCCTGCCTCTGAAAGGGCAGCAGCTCGCCGGAAAAGCTCTCGGCGGGCGGCGTGGCGGTGCCGGGCAGGGTCAGCGCCTGTTCCCGGCGCACGGCGTACTCCCGGGCCTCCTCCAGCGCGCGCTCCCAGCGGTCGCGGTCCGATTCCTTCACCTCCAGCGGATAGCGCAGCATCAGCCAGTTCAGATCGCCGATGATGCGCCGGTGGGCGGTGAAGCGGGCCACGCCCCGGCCCCGCCCGTCGCAGCCGGGAAACAGCCGCTTGGCCAGCTCCGTCACGCAGGGCTCGCCCTTGATCATCCAGCACTTCGACTTGCGGTTGTAGGAGAGCGTGCCGTAGCAGTGCCGCCCCGCGGGCGCGTCCCGCAAATAGGCGGGATAGGCCTCGGCCGCCGCGGCGCGATCGTCGCCGTAGTCGTCCATCGTGATGGCGCCGGGGCCGGTGTAGTCGTCGTAGTAGTCCATGTTGTCCTCCGGATGGGAAGGGGGAACGACCTCTTCCGTCAGCGCTTCGCGCTGCCACCTTCCCCTAAAGGGGAAGGCTTTTGGAAACGACGCGCAAGTGGAATGCCTTCCCCTTCAGGGGAAGGTGGCTCGCCGCAGGCGAGACGGAAGAGGTCGTTCTTCCTTTGGTCTACGGCAGCGCCACGCCCCACAGGCGGTTCAGGGAGAGCAGCGCCACCGGCTTGCCACAGAGGGTGGACGGCAGGCGCGTCGCCCGCTGAGTGACCACGATCACCGCGTCCAGCGCGTCGGACTCCAGGTATTTTTGGAGTTGCGCCCGAAGCGCCGAGGACGCGGGGCGGCCCTTCTTCACCTCGATGCCCACGCGGCTCACGCGAAAGTCGATGCGGCGGCGGGGGCCGAGGCGGTACTCGTGCTCGTATACAAGGCCCGCGGCGTCCAGCGCCGCCGCCACGGCGGCGTGGATGTCGTATTCCTCCGGCTGGGCCGGCATGCGAATGGCGGCGAGGGCGGCGGCTATGGCGGCCATGTCGCGGGAGACGGCTTCTTTCATTCGCGCAGCCCCTCGATATATCGCTTCATGCGCTTTCCAAGCAGGTCGTCGTCCCTCATGCCCAGCAGCGCCTCCCTGCCGGTCCAGCGCCAGGCGATGGTCTCGCCCTCCTGCAGGGTGATGGCGTCCTTTGCGCAGTCGGTGACGCACAGGAACTCCACGTAGATCGAGCGGGTCTCAGGGCTGACGACGCGCGCGATCTCAGTCAGCCCATCGGCGGCGATGCCCGTCTCCTCGCGCAGCTCCCGCCGCGCGCAGTCCTCTGGCGTCTCGCCCCGCAGGGCCGAACCGCCCGCGCTGGCCTCCCACATCCCGCCATAAGGCTTGCGGCGATCCCGCTGCATCAGTAAATACTCGCCGTCCGCGTGGCGCACGAGCACTTCGCACACCATATGATACATGCCCTCGGGGACGGGTTCCCCGCGCACGAGGGTCACGCCCTCAATCCGGTTAAAGTCCCTGTCATAGGCGTCCCATAGCTCCATGCGGTCAACATCTCCCATCCGTCGTCGGTGCGTCCGGGCGGCCATGCCCGTCGGAGCCAAGGCGATACATCATATTCAGGCACTCCGGCGCGTCCGGGTCGATGTAGCCGGTGTCTGAAAAGCCGGCCTTTTCGTAGAGGCGCAGCGCGGCGAGGTCGTCCCGGCGGACGCACACCTCGACGCAGCCGTATTTGCCCTCGGCTGCCAGCCGCTTTAGGATCAGCCGCAGCGCCTGGACGCCATAGCCGCGATTTTGGTATCGCGCGTCGATCATGAACTGCTGCAGGTCGTAGCAGGCCGGTTCTTCGTCCATGTCCTTCACCAGCGCCAGGCCCACGACCTCGCCGTCCGCCTCGACGGCCCAGACCCGGGCGTTCTGGCCGCGGTAGAGATAGCCCCGCGCCAGTATGCCGCACGCGCTGTCCAGAAAGCCCCGCTGCTCGGGGGCGACGGCCAGCGCCCGCGCGGCGAAGAAGTTGGCTTCGGTGATCTCTGTCAGTCGTATCATCTTTCCTCCGTCAGGGCCGCCCGCGCGGCGGCGTGGATGTCGTATTCCTCCGGCTGAGCCGGCACGCGCACCGCGGAGAGGGCGGCGGCAATGGCGGCCATGTCGCGGGAAAGCGCCGTGCTATCGGTTTGGCATGACGACGGTCGAATCAAAATACTGCTCCTGAAAGCGAATCTGTTCCATGATGGATGCGGCGTCGGGCGAACAGCCCGCCGGGCACACGACCCACTTGTCCTCGGCGTCGTCCCTGCGCCGGACGATGGCGGCGACCCGGCCCGTCAGGGCTTCGAGGGGTGCCTCCGGGCCCAGCACATAGGCGTCCTGATCCTCGCCGTCCGCGGCGGGCAGGCCGCGGATAAAGCCGTAGTTGACGGGGTAGATCATGTCCGGGTGGCTTGGGTGGCGGCTGCCCAGAGGCCGGTCCATCGTGACGGTCACGGTGGCGCCCAGTATGTCGGCGTCCGCCATCAGCCCCTCCGGCAGGGGGGATTGCCCCTCGACGACCTGGCCGGTGACCGGATGGACCAGCCGGATATACGTCGAATGCAGCGCGAAGCGCCCCGGCAGGCGCGCATCCTCCGTCCCGTAGAGAAAGTCCCCTACGATCGGGTGGCCCAGGTGCGAAAGGTGCACGCGGATCTGGTGGGTGCGGCCCGTTTCCAGCCGCAGCCGCACCAGGGAGCGGGCTTCGCCGGAGGCCAGAACCCGGTAGTGGGTGACGGCCCGCTGGCCGTTCTCGAAGTCCACGACGTGGCGGACGGTGGCGGCGGCCTCCTTTTTGATGGGCGCATCGATCACGCCCGCGCCCATCATGCGGCCCTCCACCACGGCCAGGTACTCGCGGACGAAGGCGTCGGTGTGCAGCTGCTTTTGCAGGCGCTGGGCGGCGTGGGCGTTCATGGCTGCGGCCATCAGGCCGCTGGTGCCCTTGTCCAGCCGGTTCAGCGGGCGGAACACGAAGCCGGGCTGATCCCGGTAGCGGAAGGCCAGGCGGTTCTCCAGCGTGCGCTGGGGCTGCTTCGGCGAGCACTGGCACGCCAGCGGCGCGGGCTTGTCGATGAGGATCAGGTCCTCGTCCTCATAGACGACGTTCACCGGCATGTCCTCCGGCGCGACGGACTTGCCGCCGGTCCCGTCCATAAGGCGCACGGTCACGACATCCCCGGGGCACAGCCTGTAATCGGCGTGGACGGGCGCGCCGTTCACCCGCAGGCCGTCTTGTCGCTTCAGCGTTGCAAACTGCCCGAAGGACACGCCCATGTCGCCGCGCACGAAGTACTTCACCTGCCGGCCGGCGTCCTTTTCGGCGGCGATGGCGGTCAGCTGTCTCATGGGCGCCCTCCATCACAAAAAAACCGATCGCCTTGATTTTCGGGGATTGAGCGGAAAATCAGGCGGCCGGTTTTCATTTTGAAGCGTGTTCGTATTTATGGGGAGCCGCCCCTTACAGGGCGCGCTCGACCTTCTTGCTGCGCAGGCAGCGGGTGCACACGGACAGACGCTTCGGTACGCCATTGACCAGAACGCGAACCTTTTGCGTGTTCGGAGCCCAGGTGCGGCGCGTCTTGCGGTTGGAGTGGCTGACGTTGTTGCCGTACACGACGCCCTTGCCGCAGATTTCACAATACTTTCCCATACTCTATCACACCTCCTTCAAGGGTATATGCATATCAAAACATTGGAATTATAGCATTTTTGGCGCCAAAACGCAAGGGCTGGCCGTGTAAAAGTTGTTGGAATGCGCAAAATTAACCCGTGGGACGCAAAATAAAGGTCATTTCGCCGTCCATTTTTTGTTGTTTTGCTTGCATAATTGTCCAAAAACAGGTATACTGTAAGAAAGAGTGCAAAGTATGCGCCTGTTTCCCGATCCGGGAAGGCTTCAGGCCCCGACGAAAAGGGAGGTAGAATCATGGATTGCAAGTTCAATACCGATCTCGGCGTTGTCACTGTAAATGATGATGTGATTGTGCGCGTCGCCGGTTACGCGGCGCTGGACTGCTACGGTATCGTGGGCATGGCCTCCAAGCGCGGCACGGACGGCCTGGTTCAGATGATGGGCCGGGAGAACCTGGGCCGCGGCGTGAAGATCCGCAGCTCGGGCGACAAGGTGGATATCGACCTGTTCATCATCGTGGAATACGGCATCTCGATCAGCGCCGTCGCCGCGGCGATCATCGAGACCGTGAAATACAAGGTGGAGCATCTCACCGGCGTACCGGTCGGCCGCGTGAATGTCTGCGTCGAAGACATCCGCGTCTGATTCGCGCCGCGGAAGCTGTGGGAGGTAAACTATGGCAAGCAAGAAAATCGACGGCATACTGCTGAAGGAGATGTTCGTCTCCGGCGCGGCGCTGCTGACCAATAACCGCGACAGCGTGGACGCGCTGAACGTGTTCCCCGTGCCGGACGGCGACACGGGCACCAACATGTCGCAGACCATCAACTCCGCCGTCAAGGAGATCAACGCCAAGCCCTATACCAGCGTGGCGGACATCTCCGGCGCGGCGGCCCGCGGCGCGCTGAAGGGCGCGCGGGGCAACTCCGGCGTCATACTCAGCCAGATACTGCGCGGCTTCGCCCGGGCGCTGGAGGGGCGCGAGGAGATCGACGGGCCCCTGCTGGCGGCGGCGCTGCGCTCCGGCGCGAACACGGCCTACAAGGCGGTCATGAAGCCCAAGGAGGGCACGATCCTCACCGTGATCCGCGTCATCGCCGAGGAGGCCGAGGAAGCCCGCGACAAGATGGGCGACGTGGTGGAGCTGTTCAAGCTGGTGCTGACCGTGGGCGACGCCATCCTCAAGCGCACGCCGGAGATGCTGCCGGTGCTGAAGCAGGCCGGCGTGGTGGACAGCGGCGGCATGGGCCTGATGGTGATCCTCAGGGGCATGTACGCGGCGCTGACCGGCGAGGCCGTGGACGCGGTCAACGAGGTCAAGCCCGACGGCGTGCCCATGCCGGGCGAGTTCGTGGACGACCACGACGCCATCGGCGAGATCACCTTCGGCTACTGCACCGAGTTCATCATCACCCACCCGCGCGAGGACATGCGCGACAGCGACGTGGTGCGCCTGCGCCGCAGGCTGGAGCGCATGGGCGACTGCGTGCTGGTCATCTCCGACATGAACGTGGTCAAGGTGCACGTGCACACCAACGAGCCCGGCAAGGCCCTGCAGTACGCGCTGGAGCTGGGCGAGCTGGACGCCATCAAGATCGACAACATGATGGAGGAGCGCCGCGAGCGCGAGGCCAAGCAGGCGGCGGAGGCCGCGGCCAAGGCCGCCGAGCAGAAGGACTACGGCATCGTGGCCGTGGCGCTGGGCGAGGGCCTGACCGAGATCTTTCGGAACCTGAACGTGGACCAGGTGGTCGACGGCGGGCAGACCATGAACCCCAGCATACAGGACCTGGCGAAGGCGGCGGACGCCACCAACGCAAAGAACGTCATCATACTGCCCAACAACACCAACATCATACTGGCGGCGCAGCAGGCCAGCGAGCTGACCGAGCGCAACGTGATCGTGCTGCCCACCAAGTCGGTGCCGATGGGCATCTCCGCGGCGCTGGCCTTCGACCCGTCCGCGACCCCGGAGGAGAACGAGGCCGCCATGACCGAGGCCGCGAACACCGTGCACACCGCCTCCATCACCTACGCGGTGCGCGACACCAACTACGACGGCCGGGAGATCCACGAGGGCGACATCATGGCCATGGTGGACAACAAGCTGAGCCTGCTGGGCAGCGACGTGTCCCAGGTGGCCAGCGACATCACCGACACCATGGTGACCGAGGATTCCTCGCTGATCACCATCTACTACGGCGAGGACATCGACGAGGCGGACGCCCAGGCCCTGCGCGACGCGATGGCGGAGAAGTACGCCGACTGCGACGTGGAGCTGCAGATGGGCGGCCAGCCGCTGTACTACTACCTGATCGCGGTGGAGTGAGGGGACGGAGTAGCCAGTAGCCAGTAGCCAGTAGTCAGTAGGGAGTGGGGGATGCCTGCTCCCTGCTTTGTTTGAGGTGAAGTATGGATATAGCGTTATCCCAGATCAGGGGCATCGGGCCGGCGCGGGTGAAGGCGTTTGAGGCGGCGGGGATTCGCACGGTGCGGGAATTGACCATGTTTCTGCCCCGGGAGTACCGGGACCTGTCGAACCCGGTGCCGCTGGCCATGCTGAAGCCGGGGGAGGCCGCCGCCGTGCGGGTGCGCGTGGCGGGGGAGGT
>JAFYBB010000369.1 GCA_017540445.1 Clostridia bacterium
CGCGACGGAGGGTTTGAATTGAAGGCGAATTCACGCAGGGTGGCGCTGTACGGCCTGTTGGTGGCGCTGATGCTGGTGCTGGGGCTGCTGGACAAGTCCATACCCATCACCTGGTTTTTGAGCGGCGCGATCCCCGGAATCAAGCTGGGCCTTGCCAACACGGTGCTGCTGTACGCGATCTATTTGATGGACTGGAAGAGCGGCGTGCTGCTGATGGCGGCGAAGGCCGTGCTGTCGGGCTTCATCTACGGCTCGGTGACGGCGATGCTGATCAGCCTGTCCGGCGGCGTGCTGAGCCTTCTGGTGATGCTTGTGATCAAGCGCGGCCCCGGCGTCGGCGCGCTGGCGGTCAGCGGGCTGGGCGCGGCGGGCGTCGCGTGGCTTTTGGCCCGGGGCGTGACGCTTCGGGGCGACATGCTCTGGTGCGTGATACTGCTGTGCGCGGCCTGCGTGGCGGGCGTGGCGGTGTTCCTGTTTGTGCGGAAGAACCCCAACAACGGCGTCATCGGCACGTCGATGATCGGCGCGGTGTTCTTCAACATCGGACAAACGCTGATGGCCGTGGCGGTGATGCGCACGCCCCAGCTGCTGTACACCTATTTGCCGTTCCTGGTGGCCATGGGCGCCGTGGTGGGGAGCCTCACCGGCATCGTGGCCCAGCGCGTGTTCCTGGCGCTGCGGGCGCTGCCGCCCGGCGAATAAAACAGACCGAATTCAATTTTGCGGAAGGATTTGACCCATGCGTATAAAGCGAGTGTTTGCGGCGCTGCTGGCGTCGATGTGCCTGCTCACAGCGACGGGGAGCGCGCCGGCCAGGGCCGAAAAAGAGACGGCGGTCGGGTTTTACCTGGACACGGTCATCATGCTGACCGCGTATGTGGACGACGCCTCGGTGCTGCAGGACGCGCTGGCGGAGTGCGGGCGCTATGAGGGGCTGCTGTCCAGGACCGTGGAGGGCAGCGACGTGTGGCGCATCAACCACGCGGGCGGCCAGCCGGTGCAGGTGTCGGAAGACACCATTGAGATACTGCGCACGGCCCAGGCGGTCAGCGAACTGTCCGGCGGCGCGTTCGACGTGACCATCGCGCCCGTCTCCACCCAGTGGGACTTCACCTCCGGCGCGGCGGTGCTGCCGGACGCGCAGGCCATCGAAGCGGCGGCGGCGCTGGTGGACTACCGCCAGGTGCGGCTCGAGGGCAACACCGTGACGCTGCCGGAGGGCATGATGATCGACCTGGGGGGCATCGCCAAGGGCTACATCGCCGACGCCGTCAAGGCGTATCTGGCGGGCCGGGGCGTTGAGAGCGCGGTGCTGTCCTTCGGCGGCAATGTGGTCACCATCGGCCTGAAGCCCGGCGGCAAGTACTGGAAGGTGGGCATACAGGACATCGACCGGCCCACCGGCGAGTACATGCTGGTGTCGAAGAACTTCGGCGGCAGCACCGTCACCAGCGGCATCTACGAGCGCGGCTTTGAGCTGGACGGCGTGTACTACCACCACATACTGGATACCGCCACCGGCTGGCCGGTTCAGAACGAGCTGGCCTCGGTGACCATATTCTCCGACAGCTCCATGTGGGGGGACGCGCTCTCCACGGCGGCCTTCGCCCTGGGCGCGGAGAAGGGCATCGAGCTGATCGAGGGCCGGGAGGGCGTCGAGGCGCTGTTCATACTGCGCGACCGCTCGACCAAACAGACCTCGGGCGCGGACAAATACCTGGAGCAATAAACGGCGGAACAAAGGAGAAATCGGCATGTACGAAGTGTTGGAAGAGGTTTTGCACGCCGTCGTAAGCTACGGCATACTGGCGGTGGAGGCCGTGGGCGTGGTCGTGATGCTGGTCGGCACGTTCAGGGCGCTGGTGCGCCTGTTCACCGACCGCGGCGGCAGCCGGCGGATCATGGCCGAGGGCGTGACCACCGCGCTGAGCTTTTTGCTGGGCGGCGAGCTGCTGAAGACGCTGATCGCGCCGGACTGGCGCGACCTTGGCATGACCTGCGCGATACTGCTGATGCGCGCGGCCATGGCCGTGCTGCTGCACTGGGAGAGCAAGAACGAGGAACACGAGGGCTGAACCCTGTGACGGGAGGACAGATATGCTTAAAAAAGTGTTGATCTTAGCGCTGACGCTGGCGCTCATGGGCCTGACGACCCTTGCCGAGACGCCGGCGGAGGACGCGCCCGCTTCGACGCTCGCACCCGAGGCCGTACCGGAGGAGGGGTCCGACGGCGCGGAGGAGGCGCCGAAGCCGGCGGCGGCCTACGTGCTGGTGTCCACCGCCACGCAGAGCGGCTGGCTGCCGCTGCCGGAGGAGGGGGAGGTCACCTTCCCGCTGAAGCAGACGCTGGCCGACGGCACCGAGGCGGTGAACCTGATCCACCTGACGCCCGAGGGCGTGTACATGGAGGACTCCACCTGCGCCAATCACGACTGCATCGATCAGGGCATCGTGACGCTGGAGAACCGCAAGGAGCGCATACTCGGCAACATGATCATCTGCCTGCCCAACCAGGTCTGCCTGCAGCTGTACACCCCGGAGGAGATACTGGCGCTCTACGAGGGCGAGGGGCAGCCGTGACGTGAGGTGCGGCGATGATACAGGACATACAGCCCCATGTGCTGAAGAACGAATTCGTCCCGGACGCCGGGGCGCGGGAGGACGGCCTGCTGTTCCTGTTTGACGGCGACCGCGTGCTCTGCGCCATTGAGGGCGGCGCGGTGCGCGTCCCAAAGGTCAATGAGCTCCCGGTGAAGGCCGAAGACCTGCGCTACCTGTTCCGGCTGGACGACGCGCCCTGCTATCTGGGCGTGGGGGACATGGGCGGCGCGCCCGCGGGCTGGGCGTGGACGCAGGTCCGGGCGCTGCGCCGGGAGGCCGGCGGCCCCAGGGAGATCATATTCGCCGCCTGGACGGCCTGGCAGCTGCATCGATGGTATGGGGACAACCGCTTCTGCGGGCGCTGCGGGCAGCGCATGCGGCCCGCCGGGGACGAGCGGGCGCTGGTGTGCGATGGGTGCGCGCGGCGCGTCTATCCCAGAATCAACCCCGCCGTGATCGTGGGCGTGACCCACGGCGACGAGATCGTCATGACCCGGTACCGGGGGCGGGACATCAGCTACCAGGCGCTGGTGGCGGGCTTTGTGGAGATCGGCGAGACGCTGGAGCAGACCGTGGCCCGGGAGGTCATGGAGGAGACGGGCCTGCGGGTGGAGAACATCCGCTACTACAAGTCCCAGCCCTGGGCCATCGCCGACGACCTGCTGGCGGGCTTCTACTGCGACGCCGTCGGCGATACCCAGATCAAGATGGACGAGGTCGAGCTGAAGGAGGCCCGCTGGGTGCGCCGGGAGGACGTGGTGGGCCAGCCCAACGACTACAGCCTGACCAACGAGATGATGATGGTGTTCAAGGAAGGCCGCGAGCCGAGATAGCGGCATCCTTAAAAATCGACCGGAGTCTGTACAGACTCCGGTCGATTTTTTTAGTCCATCCACTGCTCGTCTCCCCACTTGTCCGGGGATTCGTCCACCTCCGGCGCTTCGTCGTCGTCGAAGCTGGTGAAGATGTCCCGCATCAGCAGTTCATTGTTCACCAGGTCCTTCAGCGCCTCCCGGCCCACCACGCTGTTCGTGCCCAGGCAGGCCTTGCAGCGGTAGCCGCAGTTGGGGCACACGCAGCCCAGCTCCAGCCCCTCCGACTGGTTCATGTAGGTGTCGCACACATGGCAGCTGCAGCGCATATTATCGCCTCCCGACAATTTCCTCGCCGTCGAGGACCGCGCGCACAAGCGCCTCGCCCTCGTACTCCAGCGTCAGCTCAAAAAGGTCGGCCCGGGTGTCCAGCAGCTTCAGGAAGATCTTATCGCCCTCCCACAGCGTCAGCTCAAACAGCCGGCGCTTGTCGATCCAGGCCAGCTCGCCCTCGTCGCACTCGATCTGCGCGCCCTCAAAGCGGGTGGCGGTGAACAGGTGCATGTCCTCGTCCGGCCACACGTCGGAGCGGAAGTGCACGACGCCCCGGTACCGGCAGTCCAACAACGTCAGCCCCGTCTCCTCGCGGCACTCCCGGAGGATGCACGCCTCGGGCGTCTCGCCGGGCTCGATATGGCCGCCGATGCCGATCCACTTGTCGCGGTTTTCGTCGTGGGCCTTCTTGGTGCGGTGCAGCATCAGGTACTGATCGCCCCGCTCGATGTAGCACAGCGTGGTCTGTTTCATGCGCTCTAAACGCCTCCCGTCCGCGCCCATTATAGCACATCCGGCCATCGAACGCAATCTTTCAAAAGCATTACGGAATGCCAACAATAGTGACACAGAAGCGTTGCGCCACAGGCAATTTCAAACAAAATTAACCTGCCTCAGCTATAATATTCTAAGCAAATCCTGCGCTTTCGGAGGCAAACATGGCAAAGACCTATACGGCAAGCGACATACAGGTGCTCGAGGGGCTGGACGCCGTGCGCATGCGCCCCGGCATGTACATCGGCTCCACCGGCTCTCGCGGCCTGCACCACATGATCTGGGAGATCGTGGACAACGCCATCGACGAGGCGTCCAACGGCTACGCCACCGAGATCACCGTCACGCTGAAGAAGGACGGCTCCTGCGAGGTGACCGACAACGGCCGCGGCGTGCCCGTGGACATCCACCCGAAGCTGGGCATCTCGGCGGTGGAGGTGGTCTACACCCAGCTGCACGCGGGCGGCAAGTTCACCGACAAGAATTACGCCTACTCCGGCGGCCTGCACGGCGTGGGCGCGTCGGTGGTGAACGCGCTGTCCGAGTGGATGACCGTGGACGTGTACAAGGACTACAGCCACTACTTCATCCGCTTTGAGTCCATCACCGACCCGAAGACCGGCAAGATCCTCAGCGGCCACACGATGGCCCCGCTGGAGAAGGTGGGGAACACCCGCAAGCGGGGCACCACCGTGTGCTTCAAGCCCGACCCACGGGTGTTCGAGGACGTGAACTTCCAGTCGGACACCGTGCGCCGCCGGGTGCGGGAGCTGGCGTACCTGAACAAGGGCGTGCGCTTCGTGTTCACCGACGAGCGCGTCAAGGATCCGGAGAAGCGGGTGCGCGAATACTGCTACGAGGGCGGCATCTCGGATTTTGTGCGCTACCTGAACACCGACAAGACCACCATCACCGAGCCCATCGTGTTCGAGGCCGTGCGCGACGGCACGCTGGTGCGCGTGGCGATCCAGTACACCGATTCTTACACCGAGAACATCTACTCCTTCGTGAACAACGTGCCCACCGCCGAGGGCGGCAGCCACGAGACCGGCTTCAAGGCCGCGGTCACCAAGGCGTTCAACGACTACGCCCGCCGGGTGGGCATACTGAAGGAGAAGGACAACAACCTGGCCGGCGACGACTTCCGCGAGGGCATGACCGCCGTGGTGTTCGCCGGGGTCAAGAACCCCCAGTTCGAGGGCCAGACCAAGGGCCGCCTGGGCAACACCGAGGTGCGCCCGATCTTCGAGACGGTGTGCCAGGAGCAGCTTTCGATCTACCTGGACGACCTGAAGAACCAGGACTTCGCCAACGCCATCGTCGCCAAGGCCGTGAAGGCCGCCAAGGTGCGCGAGGCCGCCCGCAAGGCGCGGGACATCGCCCGCCAGCAGAGCCAGCTGGAGGCCGCGCCGCTGGTGGGGAAGCTGTCCAGCTGCACCGGCAAGAAGGCGGAGCTGAACGAGCTGTTCATCGTGGAGGGCGATTCCGCCGGCGGCAGCGCCAAGCAGGGCCGCGACCGGCGCTTCCAGGCGATACTGCCGCTGCGGGGCAAGCCGCTGAACGTCGAAAAGAAGCGGCTGGACCAGGTGCTGGCCAACGAGGAGTTCCGCAGCATCATCACCGCGCTGGGCACCGGCATCGGCGAGGACTTCGACATCTCAAGGCTCAAGTACAACAAGGTCATCATACTCTCCGACGCCGACCAAGACGGCGCGCACATCCGGGCGATATTGCTGACCTTCTTCTTCCGCTACATGCGCCAGCTGATCACCGAGGGCCACGTGTACATCGGCATGCCGCCGCTGTACAAGGTGCAAAAGGGCGATAAGACCATCTACTGCTACGACGACAACGCCCTGCCCGGGGCCATCAAAAAGGCCGGCAGGGGCTACACGCTGCAGCGCTACAAGGGCCTGGGCGAGATGAACCCGGAGCAGCTGTGGGAGACCACGATGAACCCCGACGGAAGGAAGCTCATGCAGGTGGGCATCGAGGATTTCGTGGAGGTGGAGCGCCGGGTCACCATACTGATGGGCGACAAGGTGGAGCCGAGGCGCGAGTATATCAGCCAGTATGCCAATTTCAATAAGGTGGACGACTTTGAGCCGGTAAACGAAGGAGCGTAATCAATGGCACGTAAAAGCAAAGACGATATGACGCCCAGGCGGCCGGAGGAGATCATCCAGCGCAACATGGAGGACGTGATGCACGAATCCATGATGCCCTATTCGGAGCACGTGATCCTGGAGCGCGCGCTGCCGCGGGTGGAGGACGGCCTGAAGCCGGTGCAGCGGCGCATACTGTACACGATGCACGAGCTGGGCAACACGCCCGACAAGCCCCACCGCAAGTGCGCCCGCATCGTGGGCGACTGCCTGGGCAAGTACCATCCCCACGGCGACAGCTCGGTCTACGACGCGCTGGCCCGCATGGCCCAGCCCTTTGTGATGCGGGCGATGCTGGTGGACGGCCACGGCAACTTCGGCTCCATCGACGGCGACAGCCCCGCCGCGATGCGCTACACCGAGGCCCGCATGACCGACGCGGCCATGGCCATGCTGCAGGACATCGAGAAGGACACGGTGGGCTTCCACCTGAACTTCGACGACACCCAGAGGGAGCCGGACCTGCTGCCCGCCCGCTTCCCGAACCTGCTGGTCAACGGCGCCAGCGGCATCGCCGTGGGCCTGGCCACGTCCATACCGCCCCACAACCTGGGGGAGGCCATCGACGCGGTAGTGGCCCAGATCGACAGGCCGAACATCACCACCGCCGAGCTGATGGCCCTCATGCCCGCGCCGGACTTTCCCACCGGCGGCGTGCTGGCCCGGGACGAGGAGCTGACCCAGGCCTACGAGACGGGCCGGGGCAAGCTGAAGGTGCGGGCGAAGGTGCACATCGAGGACGGCACGGCGGGCCGCAGGCTGATCGTGGTGGACGAGGTGCCCTACCAGGTGAACAAGGCCGCGATGCTGGAGAAGGTGCTGCGCGTCAGCGAGGAAAAGAAGGGCATCTTCTCCGGCATCTACGACATCCGGGACGAATCTGACCGCATGGGCATGCGGGCCGTGGTGGAGGTCAGGAAGGACGCCGACCCC
>JAFYBB010000370.1 GCA_017540445.1 Clostridia bacterium
CACTGAAAACAGCACACTGTGCTGTTTTCCGGGCGTTCGCTGCCCGTCACCGGGGCGAGCCAAGGCTGCCGCGCGCAGGTACAAACCTCGAATCCCGCACTATCCCTCTTGCCTCGCCCCCGTGAGGGGGAGAGGTGCCCGTAGGGCGGAGAGGGGTCTTCCCACGAGTTCCGTGATAAGCCGTTTTTTCGATCAGTATACGATCACCTTGGTGTTGCTCGGGCAGTGGTTGTAGATCCACTTCGCGTCGTCCACGCTCAGGCGCACGCAGCCGTGGGAGGCCCTGCTGCCCAAGTGGTTGACTGAGCTCTGGGTGACCTTGCCCTCCTTCTGGCTGTACAGCACCGAGTGGAACATGATGTCGCCCTCGATATAGTAGGCGTACTGGGCCCAGCAGTCGAACTTCTTGAAGTAGTGCCAGCGCGCGCCGGGGCCGGTCTCGGTGAAGGTGCCCTTGGGCGTCGGCGACGACTTTCTGCCGGTGGAGCACTTCATCGTGCGCACCAGGTCGGTGTACTCGTCGTTCCCGTCCGGGGCATAGGCGTACACCCGCTGGTCCGACACGCTGACCTTCAGCACGTAGGGCTTCAGCGCCTTCTTGGCGCTCTCGTCGAACAGCGCCTGCAGCGTGGCATTGTCGGCCACGCCGGTGGCGGGGAGTCTGTGCCGCTTCTGAAAGTCCTTGACCGCCTGCTGCGTGCCGGAGCCGTACTGGCCGTCGGTCACGCCGGTGTAGTACTCCAGGCACTTCAATCGGCGCTGCAGGCGCACCACGTCGCGCCCGGTGGCCCCGGAGGCCATGTCGGAAGGGATCGCCGGGAAGCTGTCGGCGTAGAAGCTGTCCAGCAGCAGCGGGTCGGCGACGCCGTTGACCACCACGGTCAGCGCGCCCTCGTCCCCGGTCCCGGCGGCGGAGGCGGGCAGCGCCTCGCTCTCCAACTCCCGCATATAGGCCTGCAGGTTCTCGACGCCCGCCTTGGTGGACGCGCCGTAGCCGCCGTCCACGGCGATGGACGCGAAGCCCAGCACCCGCAGCCGCTTCTGCAGCCGCGACACCGCCTCGCCGGAGGCGCCCACGTTCAGCATGGCGTTGTCCGGCGCTATGGCCTGGCCGGAGAACAGCCGAAGCTGCGTCGCCTCGTCGGCGATGCCGGTCTGATCGAGCCCGTTGTAGTACTGGAACACCCGCACGGCGCGGGCGGTCCCGCCGCCGAACAGGCCGTCCGGCGCGTCCGTGGTGTAGCCCAGGCGGTTCAGCCGCGTCTGAACGCGCGTGACCGCGCTGCCCTCGTCGCCCATGCGCAGCGCGCCCCGGCAGACCGGGAAGTCCGCACTGTACAGGTACGCCTGCAGCAGCCCGTCCGCGACACCGTCCACCGGCGTCACCGGCGTGGGCGCGGGCGTCGGGTCAGGCTCGACAACCGTCAGCGGCTCGTCCAGCACCATCGGTATGGCGTTGGGCGGCGGCGTGGGCGTGGGCTCAGGGGTGGGCGTGGGCGTCGGGTCCGGCAGCGCGTCGATCAGCGCCTGCTCCAGCTCGCGAACGTAGGTCTCCAGGTCCATCACTGCGGCCTTCGTCTTCTCGCCGTAGAAGCCGTCGGGCCTGCCGGTCAGGTAGCCCAGCTCGATCAGCTTCTCCTGCAGCCGCACGGTGGCTTCGCCGTTCACGTCCACGGACAGCTCCGGGTACCAGGGCACGGCGGCGACGATCTGCTCCAGCTGCAACGACTCGCTGGCCCAGGCGGGCAGGCCCGTCTCCCCCGGCTGGGCCAGCACGCGCTGGGCGCGGTAGCCCTCGTAGATCACGTTCGCCAGCGACTGGGAATCGGCCTGCACGTTCTGCACGGCGGAGAGCACCAGCGCCTTCAGCCAGTCGGTGACGGTGGCCCACTGCCCCTCGCCCATGTCGCCGTCCGTGAGCGCGAAGCTGAACGTCACGTTCAGCACGTCGCCCCGGTTGCTGACCAGGTCCTGGGAAAAGCTGCGTCGGACGATCTCCCCGCCCTCCGGAAGACATGGGTTGCAGGCGAGGGTGGTGACCTTGGGGGCCTGACTCGGGTCCATCAGCTTCAGTATATCCGCCTGCCACGGGGCGTCGCCGGCCGCGTTCTCGGCCGCGCCGCAGCCCAACGCCGAGGCGATGAGCGCCGCCAGCAGCAGCATCGACAGTATCCATTGGGTTCGCTTCATACGCATACCTCCATCGCGATGTCGCATACCATAGACGGGTACACGCCGCCATTGGTTGCATCACCGCGGTGCAAAAGACGATGACAATTGATGCCTGTGATTCCACGGTATCCCAATCATTGTATCGCGTCACGGGTGGTTCATCAACGTCAGAGGTATGATAATCCCGGCACAGTTTTGTGGCATAACGAACAACCCCGCAGCCGAATGCATTCGGTTGCGGGGTTGATCGGTACCGCCTGTCTATTCCTCTTTCCAGGCAAAGCTGTGGGTGATGACCTGCACATCGTCGCTGGCCACGTGCAACAGGCCGCCGGAGACCTCGGCGTGGCGGACCCTGCCGTCGGGGCCGGTCACGCGGGCCTCGCCGGTGCTCAGCGCGGCGGCGTAGTCGATGTGGTGCGGCAGTATGGCCACGTCGCCGCCGGTGGTGCGCACGACGATGCGCTGGGCGTCGTCCTCGTAGAACTTGCCCTGAGGGGTGACTACCGTCAGGTGAATCAGCGCCATGGACTATTCTCCTCTTTTCGCCTTCTCAACGGCCTCGTCGATGGTGCCGACGAACAGGAACGCGCTCTCCGGCAGGTCGTCGTGCAGGCCGTCGATGATCTCGCGGAAGCCGCGGATGGTCTCCTTCAGCGGCACGTAGCGGCCCTCCATGCCGGTGAACTGCTCGGCCACGTGGAACGGCTGGCTCAGGAAGCGCTGCACCTTGCGGGCGCGGGCCACGATCAGCTTGTCCTCGTCGGACAGCTCGTCCATGCCCATGATGGCGATGATGTCCTGCAGGTCCTTGTAGCGCTGCAGTATGCTCTGCACCCTGCGGGCCACGTCGTAGTGGTCCCTGCCCACGACCTCGGGGGTCAGTATGCGGCTGGTGGAATCCAGCGGGTCCACCGCGGGGTAGATGCCCAGCGACGCGATGCTGCGGCTCAGAACCGTAGTGGCGTCCAGGTGGGCAAAGGTGGTGGCCGGGGCCGGGTCGGTCAGATCGTCCGCGGGCACGTACACCGCCTGCACCGAGGTGATGGAGCCCTTCTTGGTGGACGTGATGCGCTCCTGCAGCGCGCCCATCTCGGTGGCCAGCGTGGGCTGGTAGCCCACGGCGCTGGGCATGCGGCCCAGCAGCGCCGAGACCTCGGAGCCGGCCTGGGTGAACCTGAATATGTTGTCGATGAACAGCAGCACGTCCTGGTTCTCGCGGTCGCGGAAGTACTCGGCCATCGTCAGGCCCGACAGCGCCACGCGCATCCTGGCTCCCGGCGGCTCGTTCATCTGGCCGTAGACCAGCGCCGTCTTGTTGATGACGCCGGACTCCTGCATCTCGTTGTACAGGTCGTTGCCCTCGCGGGTGCGCTCGCCCACGCCCGAGAACACGGACAGGCCGCCGTGCTGGGTGGCGATGTTGTTGATCAGCTCCATGATGATGACGGTCTTGCCGACGCCGGCGCCGCCGAACAGGCCGATCTTGCCGCCCTTGGCGTAGGGCGCGATCAGGTCGACCACCTTGATGCCGGTCTCCAGGATCTCGGTGGTGCCCTCCTGCTCGTCATAGGCGGGGGCGGGACGGTGGATGGGCCAGCGCTCCTCGGCCTCGGGGGCGGGCTTGTTGTCCACGGGCTCGCCCAGCAGGTTGAACACCCTGCCCAGGCAGCAGTTGCCCACGGGCACGCTGATCGGCGCGCCGGTGTTCACGGCCTCGACGCCGCGGCGCAGGCCGTCGGTCGACGACATGGCGATGCAGCGCACCACGTTGTCGCCGATGTGCTGGGCGACCTCGGCGGTCACCTTGCGATCGCCGTTCTGGACCTCGATGGCCGAGAGCAGGTTGGGCAGCTCGCCGTCCGCGAAGCGGATGTCCAGCACCGGGCCGATGACCTGCACGACGGTTCCGACATTATGCTTTTCCATGCGATCTTCTCCCTGAAATTACTTTGAATCCCGCAGCCCCCGGGGGCGACAGGCTTATACCGTTTGTCAATGCTCCGCGCCGGCGACGATCTCCGTCAGCTCCTGGGTGATGGAGCTCTGGCGCGCGCGGTTGTAGCGCAGGCTCAGATCCTCGATCATCTCGCTGGCGTTCTTGGTGGCCGAATCCATGGCCACGCGGCGGGCCGCCTGCTCGCTGGCGAAGGAATCGCACGCGGCGGCGTAGATCAGGCCGGCCAGGTACTGGGGCAGAAAGCCCTTCAGCAGCGTGTCGGCGTCCGGTTCGCACAGCATCTGGCGGCTGGTGCGCTCCGGCGCGTCGTGGGTATCCAGCGGCAGAAGCGGCTTCAGCTTGGTCCGCTGCGTGAGCACCGACACGAACGACGTGTAGGCCAGCACGACCTCGTCGTACTCCCCCGCGTCGTAGCTGTCCAGCACCCTCTGGGCGATGTCGGCGCAGGCCTCCAGCGTGAGCCCCTCGACCTTGTCCACCTCGGTGATGATCCGCGCGCCCTTGCGGTTGTAGTATTCCTTCGCCTTGCGGCCGATGGGGATCACGCAGCAGTTGGCGTCGCGGCTGTCCCACTCGATGCGCTTGAACATGTTGGCGTTGTAGCTGCCCGCAAGCCCCCGGTCGCCCGCCAGCACGATGTAGCAGCGGTGCCTGATCTCGCGCGGGATCACGTACTGGCTCTCGGCGCCGGTGTTGTGCAGCGCGATGTCCCATACGGCGCGGCGGGCCACCTTCATGTAGGGCCGGCTCGCCTCCATGCGGGCGCGGGCGCCCCTCAGCTTGGACGAGGCCACCAGCTGCATGGCCTTGGTGATCTGCATCGTGCTTTCCACGCTGCGGATGCGCAGCTTGATGTCCTTCATCGATGCGCCGGCCATGGTATCACTCCTTGTCCGAGTGCAGCTTCAGGAAGTCCTCCGTGAAGGACTGTATGGCACCCTTCAGCTGGGCCTCGGATTCCTTGCTCAGATCGCCGGTCTCGCGGATGGTGCGCAGCAGCTTATCGTGCTGGGCGTCCAGGCGCTCGTACAGGCTCTTCTCGTACTCGTCGATCAGCTCCACGGCCACGTCCTTCAGGTAGTCGTGCACCACCGCGTAGAGTATGCACACCTGGTGCTCCACCGTCACCGGCGCGTTGTGGTTCTGCTTCAGCACAGCCACGATGCGCTCGCCCTGGCCCAGGCGGGCCTTGGTGTCGGCGTCCAGGTCGGAGCCGAACTGCGCAAAGCTCTGCAGCTCGCGGTACTGGCTGTACAGCAGCTTCAGCGTGCCGGAGACCTTCTTCATGGCCTTGATCTGGGCGTTGCCGCCCACGCGGGATACGGAGATGCCCGGGTTCACGGCGGGCATGATGCCCGAGTGGAACAGCTCCGTCTCCAGGAAGATCTGGCCGTCGGTGATGGAGATGACGTTGGTGGGGATGTACGCGGAAACGTCGCCGGCCTGGGTCTCGATGATCGGCAGCGCCGTGATGGAGCCGCCGCCGTACTCCGGCGCCACCCGCGCCGCGCGCTCCAGAAGGCGGCTGTGCAGGTAGAACACGTCGCCCGGATAGGCCTCGCGCCCCGGCGGGCGGCGAATCAGCAGCGACAGGGCGCGGTAGGCCACCGCGTGCTTGGACAAATCGTCGTACACGATCAGCACGTCCTTGCCCTGGGCCATGAAGTATTCGCCCATCGCGCAGCCGGAATAGGGCGCGATGTACTGCAGCGGCGCCAGCTCCGAGGCCGTGGCGGACACCACGATGGTGTAGTCCATCGCCCCGGCGCTGGTCAGCGATTCCACCACCTGCGCGACGGTCGAGCGCTTCTGCCCGATGGCCACGTAGATGCAGATCACGTTCTGGCCCTTCTGGTTGATGATGGTGTCTGTGGCGATGGTGGTCTTGCCGGTCTGGCGGTCGCCGATGATCAGCTCGCGCTGGCCGCGGCCGATGGGGATCATACTGTCGATGGCCTTGATGCCCGTCTGCAGCGGCACCGACACGCTCTTGCGCTCGATGATGCCCGGCGCGGGCGATTCGATGCGGCGCTCGCCGGAGGCCTTGATGGGGCCCTTGCCGTCGATGGGCTGGCCCAGCGCGTCCACGACGCGGCCGATCAGGCCCTCGCCCACCGGCACGGACACGACCTCGCGGGTGCGCTCCACCGCGTCGCCCTCCTTGATGCCGGCGTCGTCGCCCAGCATGACGACGGCCACCGAGTTCTCCTCGAGGTTCAGGGCCATGCCGTAGGCGCCGTTGGAGAAGCGGACCAGCTCGTTGGCCATGCAGTTCTCCAGCCCCGATACCCGGGCGATGCCGTCGCCCACCATCAGAACCGTACCGACGTCGGTTTGTACGATCTGGTTGTCGTAATGCTTGATCTGATCCTTGATGATCTTGGATATTTCCTCAGGTCTCAGCTGCATCTGCTTGCCCTCTTTTCCTGTTACAGTCCGTGTGTCAGGCTGCGCTTCAGCCTGCCAAGCCTGTCTTGAATCGTGTTGTCATAGCGCCTGCCGTCCATCTCCACGCGCACGCCGCCGATCAGCGCCGGGTCCACCGCGCACTGCAGCGCCACGTTCTTGCCGGAGATCTCGCACAGGCGGGCGCGCAGGGCCGCCCGATCGGCGTCCGAAAGCGGCACCGCGCTGATCGCCCGGGCCTCGACGATGCCGTAATCGTCGTTGTAGCGCTGATGGAACCACTCGCGGCACATGAGGAACGCGTCGAAGTGCTCCTTCTGAACCAGCAGCTTCATGAAGTTCACCACATAGGGGTGCGCCTGGCCGCCGAAGGTGGTCTCCACGATCTGAAGGCGCGTTCCCCGCTCCACCGCGCGCGAGCACAACAGCCGGATGAACTCGGGCTGCTGCTTCAGCAGTTCGGCGATCTGGCCGAGCTCCTTTTCAAGCCGGGGGCGAAGGTCTTCGTCCCGCGCCAGCTCGTACAGGCCCTCGCCATACTCTCTGGCCAGCCCCGTCACGACGCGTCACCTGCGCTTTTGATGAACTCCTCCACCAGCTGGCGATGGTCCTCGGCGTTGATCTCGCGCTCCACCATGCGGCCCGCGATGTCCGCGGCCATGCCGGAGATCTCGCCCATGAGCTCGGAATAGGCCTTGCGCTTCTCCTGCTCGATCTCGCTCTCGGCCTTCTGCTTCAGGTGGGCGGCCTCGGCCTGAGCCTCCTTCACGATGGCGTCGCCCCGGTTCTGGGCGGTATCCACCGCGTTGCGCACCAGGCGGTCGGCCTCCTCGCGGGCGCCCGACATCCGCTCGGTGTAGGTCTGCTTCAGCTGGGCGGCCTCGTCGCGGTCCTTGCCGGCGGCGTCATAGATGCCGTCGATTTCCTTCTGCCGCGCGTCGAGCACCGCCATCACGCGCTTCCAGAGGAACTTCCTCACCAGCAGAAACAGTATCAGCAGGTTGCAGATCTGGAAGATGATCGTCCAGGCGTCTATCGAGATAAACTCCAATGTTTTCACTTTGCTTCCTCCCGGAAAGGATTTCCTGCGCGAAGGATTACAGCTTGCCGATGAAGGGATTGGCGAACATCAGCAGCAGCGCCACGATGAAGCCGTAGATACCGGTGGTCTCCGCCACGGCGCAGCCCAGCAGCATGGTGGACTGAACGGTGCCCTTGCACTCGGGCTGACGGCCGATGGCCTCGCAGGCCTTGCCGACGGCGTAGCCTTCGCCGATACCGGGGCCGATACCGGCGATCATGGCCAGGCCGGCGCCGATTGCGGAAGAACCCATGACGATTGCTTTGGTCCACAGTTGCTCATTCATTGAAATAACCTCCCAAGATCATGATACTTGTTGCTATGCTCAATCCTCCGCAGCCGAGCTGATGTTCATCATCATCAGCATGCAGAAGATAAACGCCTGAAGCAGACTGGAGAAGATGTCAAAGTAGATCGAGAACACCGCCGGGATGCCCAGCTGGAACAGCGGGATCGGGCCGAAGATCTGCCCGAGCACACCGGGCAGCTTCGAGAAGATCACATAGGAGAGGTTCGCCAGCGCCCAGCGCAAAAGGCCCATGATCACCGTGCCCGAGGCGATGTTGCCGAAGTGACGGAAGGCCATGGACATGGGCGTTGCGATCTCGGAGATGATGTTGAAGGGCAGCAGCACCGGTATCGGCTGGAAATAGCCCTTGATGTAGCCCAGGGGGCCGCCGGCGCGGAACTTGTTGTAGGTGATGAGGGCGAACACCATCAGCGCCCAGCCCAGCAGCGTGTTCAGATCGGAGGTGGGCGCGTACATGCCCACCATGCCCGACAGCGAGCCCAGCGCGGACAGGCCCATGACCGACGCGATCAGCGGCGCGTAGCCCACGCGCAGGAAGCGCTCGCCCATGTTCTCGCCCACCATCGCGTTCACCTTTTTGACGATGAATTCCGCGATGACCTGCCTTTTGGTGCGGCAATGCACCTGCATGCCGTGGGTCAGAAACAGGCACAGCCCGACGATGACCGCCATGACGATCCAGGTATTCACCAGCGTCTCGGTGATGTTGATCGTGGTGCCGAACAGATGGATTTCAAGGAATACCTTTGCGCCGGTTACGGTAAACTCCTGGCTCAAAGTCGTTCACTTCCTTCGGAGGCAGGGGCCTTCTTCGCCTCTGCAAATTGCATGACTCGTATGACGAGGCTCGGGAAAAACGCGGCAAGTATCGTGGCCAGCGGGTCAAAGTGAAGCACCGCGATGCCCAGCACCAGCAGCAGAAACAGCGCGATCATGCGCAGGTTGTAGGACATGCGCATGCGGTTTCGCATCTGTATCGTCATTTCGGTGATCTCCTGCTCGGTGCGCTGCTTCTCGGCCATGCGGTCGGCCACGCTGTTCACCATCAGGCCCATCACGAAAAAGTTGGCGACGCCCAGCGCGCCGGCGTACACCGCGCCCAACACGACGGGCAGCCGCAGCCTGCCGATGACGGCGTACACAATGAGCATCACAGCCACCAGCGCGAACACGCCCAGCGCCAGATGCGCCGTATGCCCCCGCAGGGTCTTGTCCGGCTTACCCATCGCTATCTCCCTCTGCGCTCAACGCGCAGTACATATATATCCATGCTCTTTGTTTATAGCGCATCGGCGTACAATTATCAAGAGGAAACATATTAATTCTTCGCACAAAAAACAAAAATATGGCAGAATTGAACAGGGAGCAGGGTCAATCCCCGCTCCCTGGCGGGCGGCGCATCGCCGCCCCTACTCCCTGTTCCCTGTTCCCTGTTCCCTACTCCATCCTCATCCGCCCAGATACGCCGCCCGCACCCGGTCGTCGGCCAGCACGTCCCGGGCGTCGCCGGAGATCGTGATCTTGCCGGTGCCCAGCACGTAGGCGCGGTTGGCCACCGAGAGGGCCATCTGGGCGTTCTGCTCCACCAGCAGGATCGTGGTGCCCGCCGCGTGCAGCTCCTTGATAATGTCGAAGATCTGCTCCACCAGGATCGGGGCCAGGCCCATCGAGGGCTCGTCCATCATCAAGAGCTTGGGCTTGCTCATCAGCGCGCGGCCCATGGCCAGCATCTGCTGTTCGCCGCCGGACAGCGTGCCCGCCACCTGCTTTTCGCGCTCCTTGAGCCTGGGGAAGCGGTTGAACACGTTTTCAAGCGCCGCGGGAATCTCCTCGTTGGGCCGCGAAAAGCCGCCCATCTCCAGGTTCTCCCGCACGGTCATCTGCTGGAACACGCGGCGGCCCTCCGGGCACAGGGCCATGCCCAGGCCCACGACCTTGCTGGCGCCGACGCCCACGATGTATTTGCCCTCGAAGGTGATCATGCCGCTGCGGGGGCGCAACAGCCCGGCCACCGTGTTCAGCGTGGTGGACTTGCCCGCGCCGTTCGCGCCGATCAGCGTGACGATCTCGCCCTCGAACACCTCGAAGGAGACGCCCTTGATGGCGTGGATGCTGCCGTAGTAGACGTGGATGTCGTCCACCTTCAGAAGGCTTTTGGCCTGTCTTGTCTCGCTCATCGGTCAGCCCTCCTTCTTCTTGCCCAGATAGGCCTCGATCACGACCGGGTTGGCCTGGATTTCGTCCGCGGTGCCCTTGGCGATGATCCTGCCGTAGTTCAGCACGCAGATGCCCTCGCAGATGCCCATGACCAGGTTCATGTCGTGCTCGATCAGCATGATGGCGATCTGGAACCGATCGCGAATCTTGATGATGTTGCGCATCAGCTCCTCGGTCTCGTGGGGGTTCATGCCCGCGGCGGGCTCGTCCAGCAAGAGCAGCGACGGGTTCGTGGCCAGCGCGCGCACGATCTCCAGCCTGCGCTGCGCGCCGTAGGGCAGCGAGCCCGCGCGCACGCCGGCCAGGTCCTGCATGTCGAAAATGCTCAGGAGCTCCAGCGCCTTCTCGTGCTGCTTCTTCTCCTGCTTCCAGTAGCCGGGCAGGCGGAGTATGCCGGTGAACATGCCGTATTTGACCTGGTTGTGCAGGCCGATGCGCACGTTGTCCTCCACCGTCATGTTGTCAAACAGCCGTATGTTCTGGAACGTGCGGGCGATGCCCAGCTTGTTGGCCTGCACGGTATTCATGCCGGCGGTGTCCTTGCCGTTCAACAGCACCGTGCCCATCGTGGGCTGGTACACCTTGGTCAGCAAATTGAACACAGTAGTCTTGCCCGCGCCGTTGGGGCCGATCAGGCCCGCGATCTCGGTCTTGCCGATGATCAGGTTGAAGTCCTCGACCGCCTTCAGGCCGCCGAACTCGATGCCCAGGTGCCGGGCCTCCAGCACCGGCGTGCTGTACAGGTCGCGCTCCGGGATGATGCCCTGGCTGGGCGCGGGCACCATCTTGGTGTCCAGCATGCGCTTTTTCTGTGTGGAATCGTTCATTCGTCAGCGCCTCCCCCCTGCGCCTGCGCGGATGCGCCCTTGCGCCTGAACAGGCCGTTCACAAGCCCGCGGATCATCGGGTTGTTCGTGACCAGCATGACCAGTATCAGCACGATGGCGTACACCAGCATGCGGTAGTCGGAGAACGCGCGCAGCAGCTCCGGCAGCACGGTCAGAAGCGCCGCCGCGACGATGCTGCCCCAGATGTTGCCGATGCCGCCCAACACCACGAACACCAGCACCAGTATCGACGTGTCAAACTTGAACTTCGACGCCGCGACGGTGGAGAAGTTCAGCCCGTACAGCGCGCCGGCCATGCCCGCCAGCACCGCGGCGGTGACGAAGGCCATCATCTTGTACTTGGTGACGTTGATGCCCATGGCCTCGGCGGCGATGCGGTTGTCGCGGGTGGCCATGATGGCGCGGCCGGACCGGCTGTTGATCAGATTCAGCACCACGAACAGCGTGAACAGTATCAGCACAAAGCCCGCCGGGAACGTGGAGATCTTGGCCACGTCCTTGGCGCCGTTGGGGCCGTTCAGCAGTATCGTGCCGGGCAGGTTCGGGTTGTTGAAGGCCACGTGCAGCCGATTGCCCTCCAGCGAGAAGTAGAAGCAGTTCAGCACGTTTCGGATGATCTCGCCGAAGGCCAGCGTGACGATGGCCAGGTAGTCGCCGCGCAGCCGAAGCACCGGTATGCCGATCAATACGCCGAACACGCCAGCGAAGGCGCCGCCCACGATCATCGAAAGGATCAGCCGCAGCGTCTCGTTCTCAACCCCCAGCGCCGAGCGCATCCAGGCCGCGCCGATGATGCCGGAGAACGCGCCGATGCTCATGAAGCCGGCGTGGCCCAGGCTCAGCTCGCCCGATATGCCCACCACCAGGTTCAGCGATACGGCCATCACGATGTACACGCAGATGGGCACCATCTGGCCCTTCAGCGAGCGGGTCATGGAGCCGTTTGAGATCATCGCCTGGCAGATGATGAAGGCGACGATGACAATGCCGTAGCAGATGATGTTGTTGACCGCATTCTTTTTCAGCTTCATGGCGCTCACCTCACACTTTCTCGCTGATCGGCTTGCCCAGCAGCCCCGCGGGCTTGAACAGCAGCACGACGATCAGCACGGCGAACACGATGGCGTCGCCCAGCTCGGTGGAGATGTAGGCCTTGCCCAGTATCTCGATGATGCCCAGCAGCAGGCCGCCGATCATCGCCCCGGGGATGGAGCCGATGCCGCCGAACACCGCCGCCGTAAAGGCCTTGATGCCCGGCATGGAGCCGGTGGTGGGCTGCAGCGTCGGGTAGGCCGAGCACAGCAGCACGCCGGCGATGGCCGCCAGCGCCGAGCCGATGGCGAAGGTCACGGAGATGGTGCGGTTCACGTTGATGCCCATCAGCTCCGCCGCGCCCTTGTCCTCGGAGACGGCGCGCATGGCCTTGCCCATCTTGGTGCGCCCGGTGAACAGCGTCAGGCCGATCATGATGACGATGTTGGCGATGATCGTGAGTATGGTCTCGCTGGAGATCACCAGGTCGCCGTCAAACAGCTTGATGCTGCCCACGCTGAACACGGAGGGGAACACCTTGGGGTTGGAGCTCCAGATCAGAAGGGCCGTGTTCTGCAGCAGGTAGCTGACGCCGATGGCCGTGATCAGCACGGCCAGCTTCGTGGCCTGCCGCAGCGGCCGGTAGGCCAGGCCCTCGATCACCACGCCCAGCACCGTGCAGAACACCATGGCGGCGAGCACCGCCACCAGCGGCGGCAGCCCCATGTACTGCATGGCGCAGAAGGCGATGTACGCGCCGACCATGATGACATCGCCATGGGCGAAGTTCAGCATCTTGGCAATGCCGTACACCATCGTGTAGCCCAGGGCGATGATGGCGTAGACGCTGCCCAGGCTCACCCCGTAGATCAGGAATCGCAGGAATGAAATCATGTGTTCCAGCTCCTCATTTAACGATTATAAGGTAACTGACCATTATCAACCCTTTCCTGTTGACAATCGTCAGTTACCTCAGCTATACGGATACCGGGCCCCGGCTTCGCGCCGGGGCTCGGTATGCGCGCAGGCTTCGATCAGTCGTTGAAGCCGACGTAGGCGCCGTCCTTGATGACGACGGCGGTGGGGGTCTTGGTGACCGCGCCGCTGGCGTCCCAGGTCATGGTGCCGGTCAGGCCCTCGACCTGGAAGTCACCGGTGAACTGAGCGATCAGCAGCTCGCAGGCGTCCTCGACGGAGGTGTCGGCGTCGATGCCGGCGTTCTGGGAAGCGGCATACAGCGCGTACACGGCGTCATAGCAGTCGGCCGCGAACTGGTTCGGGATCTCGCCGGTCAGCGCCTTGTAGCTCTCGACGAAGGCCTGGGTGCGCTCGTCCTGGGCGTCGGCGGAGAAGGGGGTCAGCATGAACACGCCCTCGGCCAGGGAGGCATCGAAGCCCTCCATGGTCAGGATGCCGTCCATGCCGTCCACGCCGAAGAACACCGGCGCGTAATCCATGCTCTTGGCGGCCGCCAGGATCAGGGAAGCGGGGGTGTAGTAGATGGGCAGGAACACCAGGTCGGCGCCGGCTTCCTTGGCGTCGGAAACATACTGGTTGAAGTCGACCGTCTCATCGGTGAAGGTGCTGGTGGACACGATCTCCAGGCCCTGGGTCGCGGCCTCCTCCACGAAGGTGTTGTAGATGCCGGTGGAATAGGCGTCGGCGTTGTTGTAGATGATGGCGACCTTCGCGCCCAGCGCGTGCTCCTTGATGTACTGCGCGGAAGCGGTGCCCTGCGCGGGATCGGTGAAGCACACCTGGAACACGTTGTCCTTGCCCTCGGTAACGTCCGGAGAGGAGGCGGAGGGGGTCAGCATGAACACGCGGTCCTCATTGGCCTGCGCGCCCACCGCGATGCAGGGGGTGGTGGTGGTGGTACCGGCGATCATCTGAGCGCCCTCGTCCAGCACCTTGTTGTAAGCGTTCAGGGACTTCTCGGCGTCGTGCTCGTCGTCCTCCTCCAGCAGCTCGATCTGCAGGCCGCCCTGGGCGTTGATCTGCTCCGCGGCGACCTGAGCGCCGTACTTGCAGGCGTTGCCGTAGATCGCGGCGGCGCCGGTGAACGGCCCGATGACGCCGATCTTCAGGGCGCCCTCGGCCATGGCGCCACAGGCCAGGCCCATGACCATCACGATCGCGAGGATCATCGCAACGATTGCCTTGTTGAACTTCATAGTGCATTCCTCCCGAATGAAATTGCGGTACGCGCGTATGCGCGCATATCGTTAAACGTTACTATACATACAGTCTTTTTTGTTGTCAAGCGCCGCGGCCATGTGTTTTCGAGTTTTTTACTTTACCATGGTCACAGGGTCTTTATTTTTCCCAAACATCACTTCCAGCCTGTTGCATTTTACATCCGCTTCGGGTAAAATAGAGAGGATGCAGTCTGCTTTTGAGAGAATACGACGGAGGCCATGATCATGGAAGAGACGCGACCGAAGAAAAAGCGGTTTGATCTGAGCACGCTGGTGATGCTTATGCTGTTTGCGCTGTGCGTCGCCCTGTTTGTGCTGACCGGCGGCGAGCGCCTCGCCCACCTGTTCAAGCCCCTGTTCGTGTTTCTCAGGATGGCCTCCATCGTGGGGATCATCGGCATACCCACCTTCTACATCGGCGAGAGCCTGCCCCGTTCCATGTACGACCCGGAGCGCTTTCCCTTCAGGTGCTGTGCCTGGGAGAAGAACGGGCTCGTCTACGAGAAGCTCGGCATCCGCTGGCGCAAGTCGCACAGCCTGGACATGAGCCGCATGATGGGCCGGGCGTTTCCCAAGCAGCACACGATGTCCCGGGACCCGGCCCACCTGCGCCGACTGGTCCTTGAAATGTGCAACGCGGAGTTGGTCCACTGGGCCCTTACGCTGCTCAGCCCGGTATTCGCCTGCCTGATCGAAGGCTGGTACGGCGTGGCCATATCCTGCGGCTACGCGCTGAGCAATCTGAGCCATGTCATGATCCAGCGCTACAACCGCCCGCGTATCATGATGATACTGAAGAGGATTGAAAAATGCGCAAGCTGCTGATACTGTCCGCGCTGTTCACCGGCCACGGGCACAAGAGCGTCGCGGACGCCCTCGAGGAGCGCCTGGCGGTCTATGACGATATCGAAGTGAAGACCATAGACGGCTTCAGCCTGATGAACCGGGTGGAGCAGTACATGGCGGAATACACCTACGGCCCCATCACCCGCATGCCCGGCAAGGCCTGGGAGTGGAACTACGCCGCGGGCAAGGCCCTTCTGAAGCCCCTCACCCGCCTGGTGGCGTCGGTCATCAAGGCGCGGCTGCTGGCGCTGCTGTATGAATTCAGGCCGGACGCCATACTGACCGTGCACCCGATCTTCGTGGGCACGGTGCTGGACGTATTGCAGGAGGCCGGTCTGAACATACCGTTCTATGCCCACGAGGTGGACCTGGTGGACATCGCGGAATTCTGGTTCGACCCGCGCATCGACCTGACCTTTGCCCCCTCCAGGGAGGCCTACGACTACACCATCGCCCACGGCGTGGACCCGGAAAAGGTGATCCAGGTGGGCTTCCCGGTGCGCAAGCGCTTCATGGACGTCCCCAGGCCCGCGCCGCACGAGGGCACCGTCATCACCGTGATGAGCGGCTCGGAGGGCAGCGGCATCATGCGCACGGTCACCCGCATACTGCTCAGGCACACCGACGCCCACGTCAACGTGATCTGCGGGCGCAACAAAAAACTGCGCAAGAAGCTGCGGGAGGGCTTCGCGAAGAAGTACCACGGGCGTCTGAACGCCATGGGCTTTGTGGAGGACGTGCAGAACGTAATGGCCGGCAGCGACGTGCTGATCATGCGGGCCAGCCCGAACGCCGCCATGGAGGCCGTGGTGCTGAACGTGCCGCTGATACTGTTCGGCCAGCTGGCCGGCCAGGAGCAGCACAACCCGGACCTGCTTGAGGCCCACGGCGTGGCGAAGTACTGCCCCACTCCCGAGGACCTGCCGGCCTGCCTGGACGCGCTGTTCGCCGACGATCGGGCGCAGATCCGCCAGATGCGCGCCGCCCAGCGGGCCTACGTGCCCACCGACGTGGCGGCGGAGACGGCGAAGCTGCTGAACGACATCATCAAACCGCTTGATCGGTAAGCTCCCATGCTTCATGGGGCTTTTGCAACAGCCTCATGTAGCATGCTGCAGGGGCGGCCATTGGCCGCCCCTGCAGCATGTTCACGCTTGCCGTTGTCCCGGCTTATTCCTCCTCGTCGTCGAAGACGTCGTCGTCGAAGTCCTCGGACTCGAAGATCTTGATCAGCACCTCGGCCAGATCGTCGTCCACGGGCACGAACTCCTCCTGATCCTCGCCGACGGGGCGCACCTCCATGATGTACGCCTCGATGGGCTCGTCCTCGTCGCCGTCGTCCTCGTCATCCTCGACGAACTCGGTCAGCAGCGCGTATTCCTTGCCCTCGTAAGCCAGGTAATCCAGAACCTCCAGGGTCAGCTCGTTGCCGTCGTCGTCTTCAAATACGACAAGATCCCTCTCCTCATCCATGCGGATCTTGGCCTCCTATCCATCCATAGTACAGGGCCTGAGTCCTGCCCCGACATTATAGCCGATATGAGGCCCGCGCGCAAGGGCGGCGGCGACATTTTACACGGCTCACGCCATCAGTCTGCCAGCGCATAGGTCACCGTGATGTTGGCGGTCACCTGCTGCTGCGAGGCCAGCACCTGCGTGTCGTCGGCCCCGCCCGCGTCTTCCTCGGTCCGGGCATAGCTCTCGTTGGCGTAGTACCCGGTATCGTTGCCGTCGCGAATCTCCAGGATGTCGCCCAGCTTCAGGCCGGCGGCCTCCGCCAGCACCTGCGCCTTGTGCGCGGCGCTCTCGACGGCCAGCGTGAGGGCCTTGTCCGAGGCCTCGGCGGTGTTCGCCGCGGAGAAGCTCACATAGTCCAGGCTGTTGGCGCCGGCGGCGAAGGCCGTGTCGATGCACTTGCCCGCGGCGTCCACGTCCGACAGCATCACGATGATGCTGTTGTAGGCGGTATAGCCGACGATGCTCTCGCCGTCGTCATAGCTGTAGTTGGGATAGATGCCGATGCCGTTGGTGCTGAGGGAGACCACGCAGTCCCCCATCCCCCGGATCGCCTCGATGACCTTGTCGATCTTCGCGTTGATGGAGCTCTGGGCCGCGACCACGTCGCCGGCGACGTCGCGCACGCCCAGGTTGATCTCCACGCGGTCGGCGTCCACCTTCACGGTGCCGACGCCCTGTACGGTGATGGTGCGCTCGGCCAGCGCGCCCGCGCCCACGAGCAGCATGAGTGCCGCCACGATCATTGCGATGATTTTTGTCTTCATGTTTCCGTTCCCTCACTTTACTGGTATTGCCGATGGGAACGGGCTCAGGGATTCGGGGTCATTCGCCGGTGACCGTCAGCACGAGCTGCAAAACCTGATCGTCCGCCTGCACGGGCACCTCCAGCGCGTCCTCGCCGACGTTCAGGGGCGCGATCGCCCCGATCAGGTCCGCGGCGTTGGCCGCGTCCAGCGTCAGGTAGACGCTGGCGCCGCCGTCCTCCAGCCGCCGCACGTCCGCCTCGGCCTCGTACTCCCGGGCGAGGTCCTCGATCTGGCGGCAGGCCGCGTCCACGTCCTTCACGCGAATGGCCGCCTCGCAGGTCGCGGTCTTCTGCGCGACCGCCGCGCACATGCCCGCGTCCGGGGCCTGGTCGAACTCGGCCAGATCGTCCTCGTCGGCGGTGGTGGCGCCGTCGGCCTCGATCACCGCGTTTTCGGCGGCAACCTCGCTCACACCGGCGGCCTTGATCGCCATGCGCGCAGGCGCTTCGACCGCTTCGGCCTCGAAAGCGACGGCCTCTTCATCCTCATAGGCGGCGTCTGCTTCCTCAAAGGCTTCGCTCTCGACGGCTTCGCTTACGACGGCGCTCTCCAGCGCCGCCGGGGCGGTCTCGACGCCGCCCTTCGGCGCAATGCGTCCGTTCAGCGTCACGCCGACGCCCACCAGCACCACGACCGCCGCGGCGGCCGAGCCGATCCAGCGGTACAGCCGCTTCCGCCGGCTCTGCCGGGCGGCCTCGCGCACCGCGCCGCGCCACTTGGCCTGGGCCGGCAGCGGCATGTCCACCTCCGGCTCCATCTGCGCCATCAGGGCTTTCAGCTGCTTCGTCTGGCGTATGGCCTCGGCGCACCGGGGGCACTGTTGCCCGTGCGCCTCCATTTCGCGAAGCTGACCGTCGGTCAGCTCGCCGTCCATCATCAGATCAAGATATGTGTTCAACGCTTCGCAGTTCAATGAAAGCCCTCCCTTCTCCAATGATTCATGGGTATCCCTTCCCATCGGCATATCTTAGACGTCATGCCTGTCAAAAAGTTCCGGCCTGCCGCCGATTTTTTCCCGCAGGCGCTCGCGCCCGCGGCTGATCCGGGACTTGATGGTGCCCACGTTCGCGTCCAGTATGCCGGCGATCTCCTCGTAGGAGTAGCCCTCGATGTCCCGAAGCACCACGGCGGCGCGCATGTCCTCCGGCAGCTCGCCGATGAACCGCTGCAGCGTGCGCCGCATCTCCCGGCGCATCGCGTGACCCTCGGGCGACTCGCCGCCATCCACCGGCGACCATCCGGTGTCCAGCAGGCCGTCCAGCGAGGTGTTCGGCCGGCTCTTGCGTTTGCGCAGCTCGTCCAGGCAGGCGTTCATCGTGATTCGGTAGACCCAGGTGGCAAACGACGATTGCGCCTTGAAGCCGGAGATCGCCCGGTAGATGCGCAGCATCGCCTCCTGCAGGCAGTCCTGGGCGTCCTCGTGGTTGCCGCACATGCGCAGCGCCACGGCGTACATGCGCCGCTCGTGCGCTTCCATCAGCGTGTTGAAGGACGCGGCGTCGCCACCCATGGCGCGCTCGATCAGTCTGCTCTCCTCCATGGGCTTCGTCACCTCCGCTTCTGTCATGACGACCATCTTTTGGAACGGTTCGATTCCGTGGATTCATTATACTTCATTTTATCGCGTTTGGAAAGTGTCATTTTTACAAACGGGGCTTGATTTTTCCGCCCCGATGCGCTATACTGATTATTGTTTGAGCGCCAAACCGTTCTTATGCGCCGGTGTGGCGGAATTGGCAGACGCACCGCACTCAAAATGCGGCGGGAAACCATGCCGGTTCGAGTCCGGCCACCGGCACTGCGCTCAACACGACGCCCCGTCGATCACCAACGGGGCGTTCATTGTTCGGTCAATAGATCAGTATCACCAGGCTGCCGCGCTTGCAGTTCTCGTACAGCCATTGGGCCGCCTCCACCTCCAGGCGGATGCAGCCGTGGGACGCCCGCGAGCCCAGGGCGTTGACGGAGCCCGTCCTCAGGCTGTTCTCGTCCTGCTCGCTGTAGAGCACCGAGTGGAACATGATGTCGCCCTCGATCTCGAAGGAATACTGGGCCCAGCAGCTGTACTTCTTGAAGTAGTGCCACTTGTTGCAGGGGAAGCCGTCCAGGTAGATGCCCCGGGGCGTGGCGTCGTGCAGGCCGGTGGAGCACACGAAGGTCTTGATGTTGTCATAGGTCCCGTCGTCCTGCAGCGCGAACACGTAGACGCGCTGCTGGTTCAGGTCCACCTCCACGCGGTAGGGGCGCTTGTCGCAGACGGCGTTCGGGGAGAACAGGGCGGTTCGGGTGGCGTCGTCCACCTCGCCGGTGTCGGGCAGGCCGTTCGCCGCCTGGAACCGCTTCAGCGCGCTGAGGGATTCGCCGCCCAGCCTGCCGTCTATGCCGATGCGCGACAGGTAGTACAGCAGGTGAAGCCGGCGCTGGACGCGGCGCACGTCCTCGGCGCTGCCGCTGTTGGAATCCGCCCGGGCGGCGAGCTCGGGCAGCGTGTTCAGTATCCACTGCTGCGCCTCGACGCTCAGCCACTGGGGCGCGAGGAACATCGACGCGTCGGGGCTGTTCTGCGCCTTCAGGTAGTCGTGCAGGCGCGTGAGGGCGCTGACCAGCTTGGCGTCGAAGCGGCCGTTGGGCAGCTTGATCGTCATGCCGGCCAGGGCCAGCGCCTCTTCCACCTCGCGCACGGCCAAGCCGCTGTCGCCCTCGGCGATGGAATGGAGCACATAGTGCTCGGCGGCGGGCGCGCCCTCGGAGAACAGCGCGTCGATGAAGCGCTTGTCGTACACGTCCGCCTCCAGCCCGGCGGCCTTCTGGAATTCCCGGGCCGTGGTCACGGCGTAGTCGTCAAAGTGCCTGTCCTCGTCCCGGTCCATATAGCCCAGGCCCTTCAGCCGGCGCTCCACGCGCTGGACCTCGCCGGACTCCTCGCCGGGGGCGATGTCGGTATAATATGTAGAGTAATCGGGGTCCAGCAGCACCATCTGGGTGACGGGCGTGGCCTTGCCGTTGGCCGGGATGTCCAGCTCCGAATAGACGCTCTGGTGCGAAAGGTGCTCCTGGAAGCGGGTGATCGCCGCGGAGGTCTTCTTGCCGTAAACGCCGTCCGCCGCGCCGCTCAAAAAGCCGAACTGTATGAGCTTTTCCTGCAGCTGCGCCACGCGGTCGCCGGTGTTGCCCGCGACCAGCATGTCCGGCAGCTGCACGGCGCCGTCGGCGTAGATCGCGCCGCGGGTCTCGTCGTTCACCTCGCCGCTGGCCTCCAGGCCGTTCAGCGACTGGAACAGCTTGACGGCCTTGCGGGTATGGTCGCCGTAGATGCCGTCGGCGATGCCGGTCAGATAGCCCAGGTCGATCAGGCGCTGCTGCAGCGCCTTGATGTTGTCCACCTTCTCCGCCCGGGTCTCGAGGGCCTGCAGCGTCACGTCGTTCAGCGTGCCGTCGGCGATCAGGCCGAAGTCCAGCTGGAACGCCTTCAGCGCGATGGCGGTATTCGGGCCGAGTATGCCGTCCGCGCCGCCGGCCAGGTAGCGCAGCTCGATCAGCAGCTCCTGGGCGCGCTTTACGCGGGCGCGTTCATCCGCCTCGGGGTCAGTCGCCTCGGCCTGCGGCAGGGGCTCGTCCCGAACGATCGGCATGTCCTGGGCAAGCGCGCTCATCCACGCTCCAATCATGCACAGCAGGCAGATCATCACCGAGAGCTTCGCCAATCGCTTCATTCAAACCCGTTCCTTCTCTTTGGTGTTACCGGACCCTTATTTTAGCCCAACGGTTACATCAATTTCAATCCCCTGTATGTTATTTCGCGGGCCATCCCCGCAATTGTTCGATTTTTGTCGTTTTTCAGCCGTACAGTCGCAACGAATTCAACAATATTTTGAAATAACATATTCTCTGTGGACAATGGATTCACCATCTGATAGAATACGGTGAGGTGGTGAATGGTATTCGCCACAGAACGCTTGAAAGGAGCACAGCTTTCAATGAAGAGAATCGTTAGTATCGTATTGGTAGTTATGATGATGCTGGTCAGCGCGGCAACCGCTGAAGGCCTCACTTCCATCACCACCGGTCTGCCCACCGACAAGGACGCGACGACCATGGTCGTCCAGCTGGACAACCAGCCCGGCGCGCGCCCCCAGAAGGGCATCGGCAGCGCGGACATCGTCTATGAGATCGAGCTCTACCGGGGCGGCGCGACCCGCTACACCGCCGTGTTCAACGACAATATCCCCGAAGAGGTCGAGGCCGTCCGCTCCACCCGCATCGTGAACGCGATGGTGTTCAGCGAGTACGGCGGCGCGTTCGTGTACTACGGCGCCCGCACCGTGGAGGGCAACAGCGCGATCAGCTTCATGAATTCCAAGGAATTCAAAAAGGCCATCGGCAGCAGCGCTCGCTTCAACGGCATCTGGGTGGGCTGCAACGACAACAACTGCAACACCGAAGGCGCGAACAAGTTCTATCGCGACGGCCACCGCGTGGCGCCCCACAACGTGATCGCCAAGCTGCAGGAGCTGGCCGCCCTGACCGATTGGGCCGAGATCACCTGCGACTCCCCGCTGAAGTTCCGCTCCAAATTCAAGGTGCCCAGCGGCGAAGACGTCACCAGCTTCGCCATCGATTACGGCAGCAGAAGCTATGCTCCCTCCTACGTCTGGGATCCGTCCATCAACCGCTATCAGAGGCTGTACAACAACAAGCCCTTCACCGACGGCGCCACCGGCGAGCAGATCTACGTGGACAACGTCATCGTCCAGCACGTGCGCTCCAGCTGGCACAACAACTCCTCCGAGGGCCCCGTGGTGGAAATGGTCGACGAGAACGTGTGCGACTACTTCGTCGGCGGCAAGCACTTCATCGGCACCTGGAAGCGCGACAAGCTGACCCGCAACACCGTCTACTTCGACGAAAACGGCAAAAAGGTCAAACTCAATCCCGGCGTCACCTACATCCAGATCTTCAAGGACGGCGAGGGCAACCAAATCGTCTATTGATGTTGAGCCCCAATGAAAAAACCCGGCCAAATGGCCGGGTTTTTTCATTGGGGCTCAAATGCGCTTTGCGTGATCGAGCAGGTACCGCTCCGCCTCGGCGCACCACAGGCCGTTGCTGCGCGCGCAGATGGCGCCCAGCCCGCGCAGCAGCGGGTCCTCGGACGAGCCGAGGTCGTCGATGGCGGTCAGCGACAGGCTGATGCCGGTGTAGATCAGCTTCTTGCCGCCGGGAAGCTTCGGCAGCGCCAGCGTGGCCTGAGCCGCGGCGTCCAGTCCGCCGATGTGCGTCACCATGCCGGCGGGGTTCAGGCGGCCCGCGGCGATCATATCGAGGGCCTCGCGCATGTCGTCGATGTTGCCGCCGGACGTGCCCGCCAGGTGATGGGCCGCGTAGTGCACGTTGTAGAAGTTGAAGGCCGAGCTGAAGGCGCGGTCGGTAGGTCCTGCGAAGAAATTCAGGCAGCCGTCGTAGCCCAGCAGCGCGTCGCCCTGTTCGATCAGCGCGGGGACGGGCGCGAACACGAACACGTCGTCATAGCCCGCCTCCCCCGCCAGCGCCGTCAGCGCCCGCGCGTCCTGCTCAGGCGGCTTCGCGTAGACCAGGCGAACGCCGTTGCGGGCCGCTTCCGCGGCGGTGTAGATCCGCGCCGCGCGCTCCAGGCGCGCTTCGTCGACGTCCGTGACCACCAGCAGCGCCGGGCGGCGGTCGCAGTGGATGGCGTAGTCGATGGCGGCAAGCCCCATCGGGCCCGCGGCCCCCAGCAGGGCCATGCGCCCGCCCTCGCGGATGCCCATGTCGTGAACGTATGCCTGTCTGCGGGTGTGGTACTGGGCGTGAAACGCGCCGATCACGCAGCTGAGCGGCTCCGCGAGCGACCCCTGGAAGAACGCCTCGCCGCGGTACGCCAGCAGGCAGTCCTGCTCCATGATCTCGGGAATCAGTATCGCGTACTGCGCGTCGCCCCCGCAGTATTCAAAGGCGTAGCCCGGCGTCCTGAGCGTGCCGCGGTAGTCGATGTTCGGCTGTATCGTAAAGCGCTGGCCCGGCGCGAAGCGGTTCGCCCAGCGGGCGCCGACCCGCTCGATCACGCCGCAGAACTCGTGGCCGATGATCACCGGATGCGCCGCGATGTCCTCCGGCACGCGCTTGTGCGCCTCGCCCTGTATCGCGGCCTTGTAGCTCGACATGCAGATGGAATCCGACACCACCTTCACGAGGACCTCGTCCTCGCCAATCGGCGGCAGCTCAAAGGTGTCCAGCCGAAGGTCTTCGCGCCCGTGCATGCGCACCGCTTTGTTCAGCATCGCTATTTCTCCCTCCCGCTCGCCATCAGGCTACTCTGGGCCCGCCTGAAACAGGGCATTCTCAGAACGCGCGTTGTACTCGTAAAACATACGCAGGGGCGGCCGATGGCCGCCCGCCCAAGCACGAAACGCATCGTACTCTCCGGCGGGCGGCGCATCGCCGCCCCTACACCATGTACACGCTTGCATACCTATGCGTATGGGGACAGCCCCATGTATCATCAATCTTATTTCAATGCCTGCCGCGGCCCGCGCCGCCGCCGCTGGACCTTCCGCCGCCGCCGAAGCCGCCGCCGAAGCCGGACGACCGGCTGCCGCCGCCGAAGGAGGAGCGGGAGGAACCGCCGCCGAAGGACGACGAGCGGGAAGCGCCGCCGGAGCTCCTGGCGGAGCTTCTGCCGGGCGAGCTGAAGCCGCTGTGGTACACGGTGCGCGTCGGCCGGTAGCCGCCGTACACCCGGGGCGGCGGAGGCGGCGGGGGCATGACGCCCACGCGGCGCCTGGCCCGCCGGCCCTTGCTCATCAGCACGATCACCAGTATGATCAGCAGCACGAACACGATGAAGCCCAGCCCGATGTGGGAGTCGTCCTCGTCGTATTCGCCGTAATCGTCGTTCACCGCGCCGGTGCGGCGGGAGCCGTTGTAGCCGCCGTAGCCCTGCGCCGCGCTGTTCTGCGCCACATAATCCTCATAGGCCGCGATGCCGTCGGCCACGGTCACGTCGGCGCCGTAGGTGTCGGCGATGCGCTGGAACACGGCCTCGAAGAACTTCTTGACGCCCGCTTCGTAGCGCTTGGCCGCGAAATCGGTCTCGAGGTACTCGTCGTAATAGCGTTTGATCGTGGACGCCGAGAACTTGCTGTCCAGGCCGGAGCCGGTGCGGGCGTAGTAGTCGTCGTCGCCGATGGCCAGCAGCAGCAAAAAGCCGTTGTTCTTGGCCGCGTCGCCGATGCCCCAGCTGTTGAACAGGTCGTAGGCGTAGTCGTCGATGGCCTCGCGCTTGGTGGTGTCCACCGTGACCACCACGATCTGCGCGCCGCAGGCGTCGTACAGCAGCTTGTTGCAGAAGAAGATCTCGCCCTCAAGCGCCTCGGACAGCACGTCGGCGTTGTCCAGATAGTAGAAGTCCGGCCCCGGTGAGACCACCTTGGCCAGCGCGGGCGCGCAGAACAGCGCCAGCGCCGCGAGCAGTACGAGGCACAGCCTCGCGGTCTTTCTGAAAAACATGGTCAACCTCCAAAGGTGTTCAGCGCGCCCTGGCCCGTGATCCCGGCGACGACGCCGCCCGGGAAGCCGCTGATCAGGTCGTTATAGGATGCCGCCTGCTTGCCGTAGTCGTCATACTTGATCATGTTGACGCTCTCCCAGAAGTTGTCGTAGGCCACCTTGAAGTTGGTGAAATCCGAGCCCTTCACGGTGCTGTAGGCCGCGTCGTAGAGCTTGTCCACGGCGCTCTTCAGCGCGTCGTAGGCCTTGAAGCGGGCGTTGGTATCCGCCTCGGCGGCCACCTGCTCCGCCAGCTGCGCCACGGTGTCGATGGCCGGGGAGGCGTCCATGTGCAGAGCGGCCTCCGACGCCATCAGCTTTGCGTTCTCGGCCGCGGAATCCAGATAGGCGTCCACGCTGTGGCGGGTGGACAGCGACGTATCCGCGCCGCGGTCATACACCTGAAGCACCTTGCCGCGCTCCCGGGCCAGGCCCATGCCGCCAAAGCCAAACACGCTGACCAGCACGCACACCGCCAGCACCGCAAAGGCCACGACTCTGTTCTCTGAAAACCGCATGTCGAGCGCTCCTTTCCTGTTGGGGAGTTCAGGGAGTAGGGATCAGGGAGTAGGGAGTAGGAATAGCGGCTGCCGCAGCATTTCCTGTTCCCTGTACCCTGTTCCCTGTACCCTCTCAGGCGGGCCCCCATCGGTGCCCCTACTCCCTACTCCCTACTCCCTACTCCCTACTCCCTACTCCCTACTCCCTACTCCCTACTCCCTACTCCCTACTCCCTACTCCCTACTCCCTACTCCCTACTC
>JAFYBB010000371.1 GCA_017540445.1 Clostridia bacterium
AATACTTGCGCTTACGAGCGGCTTCAGCCTTCTTTTTACGCTTTACGCTGGGCTTCTCGTAATGTTCCCTTTTCCTGGCTTCGGCAAGGATGCCATCACGGGCGGTCTTGCGCTTGAAACGGCGCAGCGCGCTTTCCAGTGATTCATTTTCGCGAATGCGTACCTCGGACATGTGCTTTCCCTCCCCTCGCGATTAAATGGCAAAAGCCAATGGTGCATGGGGCTCGCCACAATGGTTATTATACCCCATAACTTGTGTACTCGTCAAGCCTTGATGGCTCTAAAACCAATATTTTCACAAAACTTTGAAAATACGCCGACAAAACGCCCAACTTTTTGACGTACATTCAAACACGCCCGGTCTCATGATATGCGGTGGCGCTTCATTTATTCGTGAAATATAGGTAACGTTCCGGCGCTACGCCATCCGCCCCGGCAGGGTCTTGCCGCCCATCAGGTGCAGGTGCAGGTGATTCACCGACTGCGCGCCGTCCTTGCCGCAGTTGCTGACCACCCGGAAGCCGCTCTTCTCAACGCCCTCCTGGGCGGCGATGACGCGCACGGCGTCGGTCAGCGCGGCGGCGGTATCGGCGTCGCATGCCAGTATGTTATCCTTGTGCCGCTTCGGCACGATCAGCACGTGCACCGGCGCCTGGGGGTTGATGTCGCGGAAGGCGAACACCTTGTCGTTCTCGTACACCTTGTTCGAGGGGATCTCCCCCGCGACGATCCTGCAAAACAGGCAATCACTCATAGTCCTCAGCCTCCTGTTCAATTTGTATGACCCGGCCGTGGGCCAGCGCGCCCTCGGCCTTCTCGATGTGCACCCGGGCCAGCTGACCCGGCGCCGCTTCGGCCCGCACGCGCACGTACTGGCCGGTGTAGCCCTCCGCCAGGCCCGCGCCCGCGGGCTGCTCAAACAGCACCTGCTGGCAGCTGCCCACCAGAGATGAGACGAATTCCGCCTCCAATTGGTTCCCGAGGGCGATCAATTGCCGGGTGCGCTCGCGCTTGACGGCCTCGTCCACCTGCCCGGGCAGCCCGTCGGCCGCGGTACCCGCGCGGCGGGAGTAGGGAAAGGCGTGGATGCGCGCCAGCCGCACGTCCCGCGCGAAAGCGAGCGTCTCGCGAAACTCCGCCTCGCTCTCGCCGGGAAAGCCGGCGATGATGTCGGTGGTCACCGCGCAGTCCGGCATGTAGCGGCGCAGTGTCCGCACCGCCTCCCTGTATTCCCCGGGGGTGTAGCGCCGGCGCATCCGCCGCAGCACCGACGCGCTGCCGGACTGCAGCGACAGGTGGAACTGGCGCATCAGCCCCGGCAGCGCCGCGACCTCGCGGGCGAAGTCTTCGGTGACGGTCACCGGCTCCAGCGAGCCCAGCCGCACCCGGCGCACCCCCGGCGCGCCGTGCACGGCGCGCACCGCGTCCATGAGCGTCCACGGCGTGCCCCGGCCGTAGCTGGCCAGGTGAATGCCCGTCACCACGATCTCCCGATAGCCCGCCGCGCCCAGGCGCGCGGCCTCAGCGGCTACGTCCTCAAGGGGCATCGAGCGCACCGGCCCGCGCACGCTGGGGATGATGCAGTAGCTGCAATACCGGTCGCAGCCCTCCTGGATCTTCATGGTGGCCCGGGTCTTGCCCTCGTGGCGGGACACGAACAGCGGCTCGAAGTCCGCGCCCTTCAGCGGGGCCACCGCGTTCACCGTCTCCCCCGAGGCCAGCGCCCGCTCCAGCAGCGCCACCACCTCGCCCCGGCGCTGCACGCCCAGCACCAGGGCCACGTTGTCCATCCGCGCGATCGCCTCGGCCTCGCGCTGGGCCAGGCAGCCGCACACCACGATGGCGCAGCCGGGGTGCTCCCGGGCCGCGCGGCGGATGGTCTTCAGCGACTTCTGGTCGCCGGTGCCGGTGACGGTGCAGGTGTTGATCAGGTACACGTCCGCCTCCTGCTGAAAGGGCACGGCCACATACCCCGCCCGCTCAAACCGCTCCAGCATGGCCTCGGTGTCATACTGATTCACCTTACACCCCAGCGTATAAGTGGCAATCGTCCTCATGCTTCCCCCGTCCCTGCTGACTACTGGCTACTGGCTACTGGCTACTCTCAAACGTCCCCCCACAGCTGCATGGCCAGCGCGGCGGCGACGACGGCGGCGGTCTCGGCGCGCAGTATCCGCGGCCCGAGGGTGACGGTGCGCCCGCCGGCGGCGCGCAGGGCCGCCACCTCATCGGGGGACATGCCGCCCTCCGGGCCGATCACGATGCCCACGCTGCGGGCGTCGGGGCTGTCGCCAAACACGTCCGCCATCCGCGTGCCCCGGGCGTCCTCCCAGGGGATCAGCACCAGGTCGCACCTTGACATATCGGCAAGCGCCTGCCGCCAGTCCATGGGCTCCGACACCGCCATCGGCAGGCCCCTGCGGCACTGCTTCGCCGCCTCCCGGGCGATCCTGTCCAGCCGCTCCCGGCGCTTCGCGCCGTCCTTGCCGTCCAGCTTGATCACGCAGCGCTCCATACGCACCGGCACCAGGGCCGCCGCGCCCAGCTCCGTCAGCTTCTGGGCCAGGAAGTCCAGCTTTTCGGCCTTGGGCAGGCCCTGGTATACGGTGAGCCGCAGCGGCGACTCGTTGTCGGGCAGCGCCTCGACGAGCCGCACCCAAACCGCGCCGTCCCCGGCGCGTTCGATGATGCCGCGCCAGCGCGACCCCGCGCCGTCCATGGCGCAGACCTCGTCCCCCGCCTTCAGCCGCAGCACCTTCAGCGCGTGCTTCGCCTCTTCGGCGGGCAGGGCGGCCAGGCCGTTCACGGGAGATTCGATGAAAAAGCTGTGCATGGCTCACCTCGAGCGCTTGACAAGCAAGATATTTCGTCGTATAATAACGACGGAGAGCGAACCACGCACGCGGTTGCTCCTCCGAAACGCTTGACTATGGTTCTTGGTCAAGAACCGCAATCAGTCGTCGCCGGCCAGGGTGGCGGCTGTTTTCTTTGCGATCCTTCACGATAATGGTGATGGTATACCTTTCGATGTGGAATGTAATTCGCATGCGCCTACCTCCTTTCCGGAGGTAGACTCGCAACCGCCCGCGCGTTTGTCGTCCGCTCTCGGTTCCTTTCGGAACAAGTCCATTCTACATGATCTGTCAATATCTGTCAAGCGCGCATTCCGGGCATGGCCTTCGCTTTACTTCGATGCCGCCACGGCGCACCACTCGCCCTGGGTCAGCACGTCCTTCACCTCATAGTCCGCGTCCCTCAGGGCGTCCAGCACGTCGTCCAGCCTCGGCGCGGCGATGCCGGAGCAGATGAACACGCCGCCGTCGGCGATGCGCTCGCGCACCGGCCGGGCCAGGCCGATGATCACGTCGGCGATGATGTTGGCGATCACCACGTCGCCGGTGGTGTCCACCACCTCCAGCAGGTCGCCGCAGCGCACGTCGATCACGCCCTCGAAGCCGTTGATGCGCACGTTCTCCGCGGCCACGCGCACGGCCACGGCGTCCAGGTCGGTGGCCAGCACGGGGTTCGCCCCCATGTGCGCCGCGGCGATGGCCAGTATGCCGGTGCCGGTGCCGATGTCGATCACCCGGTCGCCGGGGCGGACGTACTTCTCCACCAGCGCCACGCACATGCCGGTGGTCTCGTGGGTGCCGGTGCCGAAGGCCATGCCCGGGTCGATCTCGATCACCCGGTCGCCGGGCTGCAGCTCCGCCTGCTCCCAGCTGGGCCGGATCACCATGTGCGCGCCCAGCCGGAAGGGCTTGAAGGCCGCCTTCCAGCTCTCGGTCCAGTCCTGCTCGGCCACGTCGTGGCGCAGGGTCGTGAGCTTGCCCAGGTCCATGCCCAGGTCCATGCCGCGCAGCCGGCGCAGCTCGGCCTCGATGAAGGCCACCCGGTCCGCCAGCTTCTCATCCGCCTCGAAGTAGCCGGTCACCTTCACGTCGTCGCCGATGCGCTGGGCGATGGCCTCGTCGATGATGTCCCACTGGCCCTCGGGCCGCTGGTTCGCGGCCACGTCGTTCTTGTCCTCGATGACCGTGCCGGAGCTGCCCGCGTCCATCAGCACCTGCGAGATCAGGTCAGAGCCCTCGGTGGTCGTCAGTATCGTGTATTCCATCCAATTCATGGTTTGCCTCACCTCATCAATAGACTTTCACGCACCAGAGCCCCAGGTACGTCATGTAGCACAGCAGCGCGCACTCCGCGGCCAGCAGGGCGGCAAAGCCCCTTCGGGATCCGGGCAGCCGCGCCAGCAGCGGGTACAGCGCGTAGCAGCAGGCGGCGTAGCGCGGCCCGCTGAGCAGCCAGGTCGGCTGGAAGGCCACGTAGTGGTACACCAGCGCGTAGGCGGTATCGCCCGCCCGCTCCCTGTGCCTGCGCCACCAGATCAGAAGCGGCACGGCGATCAGCAGCGCCACCTGGGGCCGCCACACGCCCAGCTGGTACAGGTGGTCGTCGTAGCGGATCGAATTCACCAGCGAATACTGGAACGTGTTGGCGATGGTGCCGAAGTTCTGGTACCAGTGCTCGCTCTGGAAGATCATGAACTGCGTGGGATTGCCGAACAGGTGCCAGTTGATGCTCAGGTACATCAGAAAGCCCAGGCTCACCGGCAGCACCTTCAACACGCACAGCAAGGCGCCCCTGGCGACGTCCGCGCCCCTGGCTTCGGGATGCTCCGACCGCCACGCGCGCAGCAGCTCCCAGAACAGGGGCACCGCCGTGGCCATGCCCAGCAGCCGGGCCGAGGAGGCCAGCGCCCCCAGGGCCACCGCCGCCGCGAAGCGCCCGCGCCTGGCCATCAGCACCGCCAGCAGCGTCACCAGCAGGAAGACGGACTCGGAGTAGGTGATCGAAAAGAAATAGGTCATCGGGTTGAACATCAAAAGCAGCATTGCCCGGCGGCCCAGCGTCGCGCCGCCCTCGGGCTCCACCAGCCGGTACATGACATATCCGCAGCCCACCAGCGCCGCGTTGGACACCGCCGTCGCCACGCCGTAGGCGGAGAAGCCCGTCATGAACGTGATCGTGCGGCAGATCATCGGGTACAGCGGAAAGAACACGATGAACAGTCTGGCCTCGCCCTCGGCCACATAGCCGTCCGTGATGATGTCCACGTAGTGCTGGGCGTCCCAGGGCTTCAGCTTGTCCGCGAACGCGCCCATAAAGCCCGACAGCGCGTGCCCCTCGATCAGGTACGCCGCGGCACAGACGGCGACCACCAGCACCCGCGACGCGACAAAGGCCGCCAGCACCTCCATAAGCAGCCTGTGGGCGGGAACGGGCTGGCCCTCCGGCGCGCGGTCGGCCTCCGGCGCGACGAGCGCGGACCTGAAGTAGCGGATCACCTCCGCAATGGTCAGCGCGATGAAGCCCGCCATCAGCAGCCAGCCCAGCCACCGGCACAGCGCGTCCAGATTCATCGGCCGCGCCTCCTTTCCATGGTCGTGATGCCCGCTCCCCCGCGCCTCACCGCGCGATGTAGCCCTTGTGCGCGGCGTTGTCGTGGGAGGCCTCCCGCCGGGGCGTCATGTAATCCGCGCCAAAGCTGGAGGTCAAGAGGGTTCGGTAATCGGAGGTCACCATCAGCGCGGCGTCCTCGAAGGGGACGCGCTGATACCGCGTCATGCTGCTCACCGGCAGTACGCGCGTCATGTCCTTGAAGGTATCGTTGCAGCGGTGGATGCGCTCGCGCTTTCCGTGAAACGCCCGCTTGCAGAAGGCCTCCTGCATGCGCGCCTTCCGCTTCGCGGAGAAGGGCCTGCCCAGCAAATAGCCCAGGCGCAGCAGCGCGCCCCGCGCGCCGCGGTGCAGGTTCGCCCTTTGGGAGACGCCCATGCTCTCCCGGTTCTTGGTGAAGGCCAGGAAGAAGGCGCAGCCCAGCAGCCGCAGCTTCGCCGCAACGCGATTATCTGAGATGAAGTCGAATATGAACAGGTCGACCCACGCGCCGGGCCGGTCCGGCCGGCGCAGCCACAGCCGGGGGTGGCCCGGGCTGTACTCGCTGAAGGTCACGTGCTCGGGCAGCGCCTCGCGCCTAAGCGCGTCGCGCAGCTTCTCGTACTCCGCGCGGGTCAGCGCCACGTCCAGATCGTCGTCCCAGGGAATGAAGCCGCCCTCGCGCACGGCGCCCAGCAGCGTGCCGGCGTCCAGCGTGTAGCTCACGCCGTGCTCCGCGCAAAAGCCGTCGAACCACTTCATCAGAAGCAACATCTCGGCGTGGACCATCTTCAGCTCCGGCAGCGACGGCATCGCGGCGTGCCCCCCTTCCCGGGCATTGTATCTGTTCTATTATAACACACTTTCCGGACAATGCAAGCGGGGCTGCCAGAAAACGCGTCGCGTTTGGCAGCCCCGCCGGCGTTCAGCTGAAGGCGTCCTTCAGCTTGTCGAAGAAGCTCTTTTTCTTTTCGTACTGATTGCCGCTGGCGGACTCGTCGAACTGGCGCAGCAGCTCCTTTTGCTGGCTGGTCAGCTTCTTGGGGATCTCCACCACGGCGGTGACGTACAGATCGCCCTTGCCGCCGCCCCGCAGATGGGTGACGCCCTGGTCCCGCAGGCGGAACACCTGGCCGGGCTGGGTGCCCTCCGGGAAGCGGTACTTCACCGGCTTGGTCAGCGTGGGCACGTCCAGCTCCGCGCCCAGCGCGGCCTGGGTGAAGGTCAGGGGCATTTCGATGTACAGGTCGTCCTCGCGGCGCTTGAACAGCTTGTGGGGCTTCACGCTGATCACGATCAGCAGGTCGCCCGGCTGCCCGCCGCGCTCGCCCAGGCCGCCCTGGCCGCGGATGGTCAGCACCTGGCCGTTGTCGATGCCCGCGGGCACCTTCACCGTGCGCCGCTTGCTGACGCGCACCTTGCCGCGCCCGTGGCACTTCGCGCAGGGCTCGGTGATGATCTTGCCAGCGCCGCGGCACCTGGAGCAGGTGCGCACGTTCTGGATGCGGCCGAAGGGGGTGTTGGTGACCACGCGCTCCTGGCCGGAGCCGCCGCAGGTGGGACAGGTGTCCACCTTGCTGCCGGGCTTCGCGCCGGTGCCGTGGCACTCGGGGCACTCCTCGTCGCGGACCAGGTTGATGTCCTTCTCGCAGCCCATGGCGGCCTCCTCGAAGGAGATCGTCAGGTCGTAGCGCAGGTCATCCCCCGGCACCGGGCCGTTGGCGCGCGCGCCGCCGCCGAAGCCGCCGCCGAACACGCTGGAGAAGATGTCCTCGAAGCCGCCGAACCCGCCGCCGCCGAAGCCGCTGAAGTCGCCGAACCCGCCGCCGCCGAAGCCGCTCGCCTGAGGCCCGTCGTGGCCGAACTGGTCGTACTGAGCGCGCTTCTGGGGATTGGAGAGCACCTGATAGGCCTCGTTGATCTCCTTGAAGCGCTCCTCAGCGCCCTTGTCGCCCGGGTTCACGTCGGGGTGGTTCTTCTTCGCCAGCTCGCGGTAGGCCTTTTTGATGGCCGCCTCGTCCGCGTTCTTCGGAACCCCGAGGACCTCGTAGTAGTCGCGTTTGTTTGCCATTTATCATCACCCCTGATGCGGAGCGCTCAGTTGTTGTCGGTAAACTCACTGTCCACGGTGCCGTCGTCGTTCACGTTCGCGCCGCCGTTGCCGGGGTTCGCGCCGGGGTTGCCGGCGCCCTGGGCGTTCTGCTGCTGGTAGACCTTGCCGAACACGTCGTAGGTCGCCTTGCTGAAGCTCTCCATGGCGCTCTTGATCTGCTCCACGTCATTGCCCTGGCGCACCTGCTTGAAGGCCTCCAGCTCGCTCTCGAGCTTGGCCTTGTCGGCGGGATCCAGCTTGTCGGACAGGTCCTTGATGGTCTTCTCGGTCTGGTAGATCAGGCTGTCGGCCTGGTTGTAGGTCTCGGCCTGCTCCTTGTTCTTCTTGTCCTCGGCGGCGAACTGCGCGGCCTCGTCCACAGCCTTCTTGATCTCCTCCTCGCTCATGTTGGAGGAAGCGGTGATGGCGATGGACTGCTCCTTGCCGGTGCCCAGGTCCTTGGCGGACACGTGCACGATGCCGTTGGCGTCAATGTCGAAGGTGACCTCGATCTGCGGCACGCCCCTCGGCGCGGGCGCGATGCCGGTCAGCTGGAAGCGGCCCAGGGTCTTGTTGTAGGCCGCCATCTCGCGCTCGCCCTGCAGCACGTGCACGTCCACGCTGGTCTGGCCATCGGTCGCGGTGGAGAACACCTGCGTCTGCTTGACGGGGATGGTGGTGTTGCGCTCGATCAGGCGG
>JAFYBB010000372.1 GCA_017540445.1 Clostridia bacterium
AAGCGGGGGATAGGGCGCTCCAGACGAACCGCAGCGCACGACGATACGTTCAGAGTCCCCCCACCACCGCAAGCGGTCCCCCTCTCCAGGGGCCCGTCCGTGCGCGATGGGACCCAATGCTGACGCATTGGGTCCCATCGCGCACGGACGGGCCCGTTCTCACTGAGGACCTCTTCCGGCGCTCCGCGCCACCTTCCCCAAAGGGGAAGGCAAGTCCATCGGACTGTTCTCCGGGCGTTCGAACCCATCTGCGGATGGGGAGGCGAGAGACGTTGTACCGAACCGTTTCCATTCCCTGTCTGTGCCATCGTTGGCATGGGTGTTCTCTGTGCGATGACACAGAGAACCGTCCCTGTGATTTTGGCTTCATAAACACGAGCACCGAGTTGGTCATCACATAGCTGTCCGGAAGTTCGGCTTCTTCGCCAGCTTTTTTCTTCTCTTTCTTCTGAGCCTTTTCGTCATAGTGCAGCAGAAAGTACTGCTCCAGTACAGGCCTGAATTCCTTGAACTGGTTAATGTGGCTGTTCAGAAAGCTCGTCAGTTGGTTAATCTTCTTCTCTACATCTTTCTTCTCGTTCGCTTCCAGATCCACACTGTGATACAGATGGATATATCTCGGCTTTTTGTCCGTTGCGAACAGCTTTTTCTCTATTGTTTTTCCATATACCTCATACGCCGGGATATTATACAGCCGCCTCTCCTCAAAGCTCCCCTTATTCTCAAGTACCCATTCCTGAACCAGATCCGCTTTGCCCTTCAGCATCATGACAAAGCTGTATTCTTTCTCTTCCAGGTATTCAATGTTCTCTTTGCTGAAATATCCCCGGTCCAGTACGAAGCCGATCTTTTTGTATTTGTATCCTACCGCTTTGTCTACCATACACTGCAGTTGGGATACATCGTTAATGCTGCCCGGATATACTTCATAGAACAGCGGCTCCTGGTTATGGGAATCGTACGCAATCGCATAGTTGAATATGCTGGTTTCTTCCCCTGTCTTGGAATGCCCGTTCTCCACAATCCGGAGTTCTCCTGCCTGACACTTTTTGTCCGTGGAATCATATGAGAAATAGATCTTTTCCCGGTGGTTCCTGCTCCCGTTCCATTCATTCAGAAAGGACGCGCTGACGCCTTCATCCATACTACTGTATGCGGCTTTTTCGTTACATCGGTGTGCGAAAGAATATGAAAAACCGGCGGCCTGAAAAGGCCGCCGGGCATGGGTTCAAATCGGTCAGTCGGACACGTAGGGCATCAGGGCGATCGTGCGAGCGCGCTTGATGGCCGTGGACAGCTGACGCTGGTGCTTCGCGCAGGTGCCGGTCATGCGGCGGGGCAGGATCTTGCCGCGCTCGCTGGTGAAGCGGCGGAGCCGAGCGACATCCTTGTAATCGATGTGCTGGATCTTATCCACGCAGAATGCACAGACCTTCCGGCGCGGCTTGCGGCCGCGGGGACGGCGAATGCGTTCGCCTCTATCTTCAGACATGTTGCGTTCCTCCTTTTGGATTATAGGGCATGCTCGTTCGGCATTCCCAAAGAAGAATTCGCCGTGATCGCGTCACGGACTTGGGAGATCGGCGACGGAACGGTTTCCATTTGATTGCGAGATCAGAAAGGGAGCTCGTCGTCGTCAACCTCGGTGAAGTCGTTCATGGCCTGTCCCGAAGGCGCGGCGGGCGGCGGGGTGGGGCCGTTGTCCATCGGACGGGCCTGTCCCTCTTCGCGGCTGCCCAGCGCCTCGACGCTATCGGCGATGATCTCGGTCACCCAGCGCTTGGAACCGTCCTGCGCATCATAGGAACGGTTCTGTATGCTGCCTTCCACGGCAACCTTGCGCCCCTTGGTGAGGTAGCGGTTGCAGAAGTCGGCGTTCTGGCGCCAGGCCACGACGGTCAGGAAATCCGCCTCGCGCACGCCCTGCGCGTTGGCAAAGCGGCGCTGCACGGCAATTCGGAACGTCGAACGCGAAATTCCGGATTGCGTGGTGAAGGCTTCGGGATCGCTGGCGAGATTGCCGATCAATATGACCTTATTCATACTTCACACCATCCTTTGCGGCGGCTGGGGTTATTCGGCCTCCGACTCAGGCTTTTCGTCGTCAACCGGCTCTTCGGCGGGCGCCTCGACGGCTTCCGCTGCGGGCTCGGCGGCGACAGGAGCTTCGACGGGCTGCGCGGCGGGCGCCTCGGGGGCGTCGGCGTCGGCAAACGCGTTCTCGCGGGGCGCGTAGGGCTTCAGCGGCTCGCGCTTGGCGGGCAGCTCACCCTCGTAACGCACGGTCAGGTAGCGCAGGATGCTGTCGGAAATCTGCATGTTGCGCTCCAGCTCGCGGGGCAGCTCGGCGGGGGCCTTGATGTACATCAGCACATAGTAGCCCTCGGTCTTGTACTGGATCGCATAGGCCAGGCGGCGCTTGCCCCACTCGTCCACGCGGTCCACCTCACCGCCGTTCTTCTTCACCAGGTCGGAAAAACGGTTGATCAGTTCGGCCCTGGCGCTGTCTTCCAGCGCGGCGTCGATGACGTACATGACTTCATACTGGTTCATATTCTTTTTCACCTCCTTATGGACTTCGGCCACGGCCGGTAAACCGTGGCAAGGATGCGCCAACCATTATTATACATGAAAATCACCCCTCAGGCAAGGGAACATTGTGAAAAATTTTGGATTCTTCGTCAGATGACAGTGGGGACGGTTCTCGCTGTCATCTTTGATGACAATGAGAACCGTCCCCACTGTCATCTGATTGTGACAAAAGCCGTCAATCTGGGCAATTATTTCACATTTATTACAGAACAATTGAAAGCTATTACAAAATGGTGTATAATCCTCGGGAATCGAGTGTGAAAGCGGGGCGAGGCACATGCGAAAGTGGATAGCGCTGGCGGCATTGGCGGCGCTGCTTTGCTGCGTGCTGGTCCCCCAGGTCAGCTTCACCGAGGACAGGGACACGGTCCTGCTGGCGCGGGCCATCTACGCGCTGGCGAAGGACGCCTCCTACGAGGCCAAGCTGGCCGTGGGCGCGGTGGCGATGAACCGGGTGGACAGCGCCTGGTTCCCGGACACCCTGGGCGGCGTGCTGAACGAGCAGCACCAGTTCCCCATCGGCAGCCGCTACGACGCGGACAGCCTGTCCGCCGCCCACGCCGTGCTGGCCGGCAGGCGCGCGCTGAGCGCCGAAGCGGTGTACTACCAGGCCCCGAACGCCTCGAACCCGCGGCCGGACGCGCCCATCGCCATGGTGGACGGGTTCTCGTTCTATCGCTGAATCCGCCCGGCGCAGACCAAAGATTTATCTTGCCCCCGCTCCCCGGCGGGGGTATAATAATATCGGTGGCGTCCCGGCACGGACGCGACGATCCCAATACTGGAGTTTGACATGAAGACGATCCTGTACGGAAGAAGCGGAAAGTGGGTCCGGCGCGCGGCGCTGTTCGTCGTGGACCTGGGCTTTGTATGGCTGTCGGCCTACGCGGCGATGCTGCTGCGCTTCAACTGGACCATTCCTCCCCTGCAATACGCGCACACGATGGCCCGGATGCCGGTCATCATGTTCATCTACGCCGCCGCGGGGGTGCTCTTCGGCCTGTATGAGATCATCTGGCGCTACGCCGGCGGGCCGGAGTTCTTCCGCCTGGGCTCGGCCTACGCCATTTCGTCGCTGATCACGCTGGTGCTGGAGCACGTGCTGGGCTGGGGCATATCGAACCCGGTGCTGGTGATGACGGCCATGATCATGATGATACTGGTGGTGGCCTCCCGGTTCACCTGGCGCTGGCTGCGGGACACCTTCGGCGGCGGCAACCGGCGCAAGGTGCGCATACTGATCGTGGGCGCCGGCGAGGGCGGGGCCTACGCCGCGCGCATCTGCCAGCAGAGCCGCGCCAACCTGGGCATGCCGGTGGCGTTTGTGGACGACAACCCGATGAAAAGGCGCATGCGCATCGGCGGCATACCGGTGTGCGGCACGGTGGACGACATCCCGGAGATCGTGAAGCAGAAGAGCATCGACGAGATCATCGTTGCGGTGCCGGGCACCCACGGCGAGCGGCTGACCGAGATCATCAGCCTGTGCAAGTCCACCCGCTGCCGCACGCGCATACTCTCCGACCCCAACGACGTGGAGCGCGAGGGCGGCGCCACCGCCTTCCGCGAGCTGAACACCAGCGACTTCCTCTCCCGGGCCGAGGTGGCGCTGGACACCAACATGATCCGGGGGTATCTGACCGGCCGGGTGGTGCTGGTCACCGGCGGCGGCGGCAGCATCGGCAGCGAGATCTGCCGGCAGATCCTGCGCTTTGAGCCGAAGAAGCTGCTGATATTCGACATCTACGAAAACTGCGCCTACGAGCTGGCCTACGAGCTGCTCCAGCGCCACGGCCGGGACTGCCCCGTGGAGGTGCTGATCGGCTCCATACGCGACCGCAAGCGCCTGGACGAGGTGTTCCGGACCTACCGCCCCACGGTGGTGTTCCACGCGGCGGCCCACAAGCACGTGCCGCTGATGGAGGTCAGCCCCGGCGAGGCCGTGAAGAACAACGTGTTCGGCACGCGCAACCTGCTGGCCTGCGCGGCGGAGCACGGCGTGGAGCGCTTCGTGCAGCTCTCCACCGACAAGGCCGTGAACCCCGCCAACGTGATGGGCGCCACCAAGCGCGTCACCGAGATGCTGCTGCAGTCCTGCGCCCGCGGCACGCAGATGAAGTGCATGGCCGTGCGCTTCGGCAACGTGCTGGGCAGCCACGGCAGCGTGATCCCGCTGTTCGAGGCCCAGATCCGCCACGGCGGGCCCGTCACGCTGACCGACCCGGAGGTCACCCGCTACTTCATGACCATCCCGGAGGCGGCCCAGCTGGTGCTGCAGGCCGGCGGCCTGGCCCAGTCCGGGGCGATCTACGTGCTGGACATGGGCGAGCCGGTGAAGATCATCGACCTGGCCCGCAAGCTGATCCGCTTCTACGGCTACGAGCCGGGCGTGGATATGGACATCACCGTCATCGGGTTGCGCCCTGGCGAAAAGCTGTACGAGGAGCTGATGATGGACAAGGAGAGCGCCGGCGTCACCCGCACCGCCCACGACAAGATATTCGTGGCCCCGCCCATCGACTTCAGCGAGGAGGCCTTCCGCCGCCAGCTGGACGCGCTGGCCGCCGCCGTGGACAGCGAGGACGACGACGCCATCGTCGCGGCGCTGAAGGCCCTCGTGCCCACCTACAACCCCAACCGCGACATGCTGCCGGCGGGTAAGACAAACGCCTCCCCCGCCGCTTCACAACAGGGATGACATGATATAGGAGGGATCCGTATGTTTGACGTCACCGCCCTGGGCGAGCTGCTCATCGACTTCGCGCCCCACTCCACCAACGACGCCGGCTATCCCGTGCTGTCCGCCAATCCCGGCGGCGCGCCGGGCAACTTCCTGGCCGCGCTGAACAAATTCGGCCGCCGCGTGGCCATGATCGGCAAGGTGGGCGACGACATGTTCGGCCGCCTGCTGCTGGGCACGCTGCGTGGCGCGGGCATCGAGACGCGGGGCGTCATCGTCGATCCCGATCAGTTCACCACGCTGGCCTTCGTGGCGCTGGACGCACACGGCAACCGCGATTTCAGCTTCGCCCGCAAGCCCGGCGCGGACACCTGCCTGCGGGACGACGAGCTGGACGAGGCGCTGATCCGCGAGAGCCGGGTGTTCCACTTCGGCACGCTGTCGCTGACCGACGATCCCGCCCGCACGGCCACCCGCCGGGCCGTGGCGCTGGCGAAGGACGCCGGCGCGCTGATCAGCGTGGACCCGAACCTGCGCAAGCCGCTCTGGCCCGACATGGACGCCGCGAAGGCCGCCCTCGAGTGGAGCCTGAAGCAGGCCGACATCGTGAAGATCAGCGACGAGGAGATCGACTTCCTCTGGAGCCTGAGCCCCGAGGACGGCGCGCAGCGGCTGCTGAACGACTACGGCGTGAAGCTGGTGTATGCCACGCTGGGGCCGAAGGGCTGCCACACGGCCAATGGCAACGGCAGCGTCACCGTGGCCTCGCCCTCGGGCATCCATGTGGTGGACACCACCGGCGCGGGCGACATATTCGGCGGCAGCGCCATGAGCCGCTTCCTGAAGCTCAACAAGGCCCCCGACGCCCTCACCCCCGACGAGCTCACCGACATCACCCGCTTCGCCTGCACCGCCGCCAGCCTCTCCACCCAGAAGCACGGCGGCATCTCCAGCGTGCCGGAGCTGGCCGAGGTTGAGGGGCGTTTGGCGGGGAGATAAGGAGTCGGGAGTAGGCAATAGGCAATAGGCAGTAGGGAGTAGGCAGTAGGGAGTAGGAATTGCCCGGGATCACCGGGAGGGTACAGGGAACAGGGTACAGGGAACAGGAATAGCCTGGGGCAGTGTTGAACGAGGTATTACGGAACAGGAATAGCCTGGGATAGTGTTGAACGAGGAATTGCGGAACCTGAAAACGGGGCGGCATTGTTCATCGCAATGCCGCCCCGTTGTTTGGTCCAAAATCATAGGGACGGTTCTCTGTGTCACACGGGGACAGATTCAGAGTGCCTCCCCGCCCGCAGGCGGGGAGGGGGACCGCTTGCGGTGGTGGGGGGCTTGAACATT
>JAFYBB010000373.1 GCA_017540445.1 Clostridia bacterium
CGCCATGGCCCTGCCCCTGCCCGAGCGGGAGGGGGCCATCGCCCCGGAGGCCGTGGAGGTACTGACCCAGGCCCTGAAGGGCAAGCACGCCGTGGCCTGCGGCTGCGGGCTGTCCCGCCGCGCCGCGCCCCAGGCGCTTCGGCTGCTGCTGTCCTGCGGCATCCCCGCGGTGTTCGACGCCGACGCGCTGAACCTGATCGCCGAAGACGGCGGCCTGAAGGCGCTCTTGCAGCCCCACCACCTGATCACGCCCCACCCCGGCGAGGCCGCCCGGCTGCTGGGCCGCGCCGCTTCCGATCCGATCACAGACGCCTTCGCCCTGCAGGGCCTGGGCTGTCAGGCGCTTTTGAAGGGCGCGACCAGCGTGATCCCCGTGGGCGGGCAGGCCCGGCTGAGCACCAGCGGATGCCCGGGCATGGCCAAGGGCGGCAGCGGCGACGTGCTGACCGGCCTGGCCGGCGCGCTGACGGCCCAGTACGCCGCCGCCGGCGACGCGATGACCGGCGAGGCGCTGGCCGAATGCGCCGCAGTGGCCAGCGAGCTGCACGGCCTGGCCGGGGAGCTGGCCCAGGCGCGTGTGGGCGCGCGGGGCATGTGCGCGACGGACATCGTGGACGCGCTGCCCCGGGCGCTTTCTGGCGATGCGTAGCCCGCTTTCACGCGCGCTGCGCGACGCCGCGGCCTCGGTCCTGCCCCCGCGGGCCTTTCTGAAGCGGGACCGGGGCGACGCGCTGTTCGTCACCGACGCGATGGCGCTGCAGCCGGAAACCGACTGGGCGGCGGCGCTTCACCGGGCGGGCTTTGACTGCGCGGCGTCTGGAGACCTCCTGCGGCTGTGGCCGGGGGCGGCGTGGCTGACCCGACTGGAGCGGGCCTGCCCCCAGCCGCCGGACGCGCTGAGCCAGAGCCTCTTTCGCTTCGCGGGCCGACCGCCGGACGGGGAGAGCCTGGCGCTGTTCGCGCTGGGCGCGCGGGCGCTGGACGGCGGCGTAGGCGCGGACCGTTTCGACCGGCTGCTGCGCCGCAGGGCGGCGGAATGCCTGCGGCTGAACCAAACCACACCAACGGAGCCCATGCGCGGCGGCGGGCTGTACGCCTGCGCGCTGCTGGAACACATCATCAAGGAGGAGAATGCACATGAAACTCAAATGGCTGGGACATTCCTGTTTTGAACTGACGCTGCCCGGCGGCGTGCTGGTCACCGACCCCTACGACGACAGCGTGGGCTATCCCCCGCTGCACGTGCGCGCGGACGCGGCGCTGTCCAGCCACGGCCACTTCGACCACAACTACTTCGCCGCCGTTGAGGGCGATCCGCAGATCATCAACGCCGCCGGCACGTTCGAGGCCTGCGGCGCGAAGATCACCGCCACGCCCAGCTGGCATGACGACGCGGCCGGGGCCAAGCGCGGCTCCAACCTGATCTTCACCATCGAGGCCGAGGGCCTGCGCATCGCCCACCTGGGCGACCTGGGCCACCTGCCGGACACCGACGCGCAGAAGGCGGCGCTGTCGAACCTGGACGTGATGCTGATCCCCATCGGCGGCTTCTTCACCATCGACACCCCCGCCGCGGTCAGCATCATCGAGACCTTCAAGCCCCGCTGTGCCATTGCCATGCACTTCAAGAACCGCTATTGTAGCTTCCCGATCTCCGACGAGCAGGAATTCGTGCGCCTCACCGGCGCGCAGCGTCTGCCCAACGCAATCGAGCTCACGAAGGACGCCCCCGTGGGGTGCTGCGTGATGGAGATCTGAAAAGACATCAAAAAGGCGTTTATCGGCTCCGCCCGATAAACGCCTTTTTGATGATTGTTTCACAGCTTCTGCAGCTCTGGCGGCAGCCGCCTGCGCCACGCGCCCTTGCGGTGGGCGACGACGGTGATGATCATGCCCAGCACCCAGGAGATCAAGAGCGACGCGAACAGCGCGTCGGGGCGGCCCTTGGGCCAGGCCTCGCAGCGGGTCAGCGCCGCCAGCAGGTAGGCCAGCGGCAGGCGCACCAGTATCGTGGTGACGATCGAGATCCACATGGGGATCATCGTCTCGCCCGCACCGCGCATCGCGCCCTGCAGCACCTGGCTGACCGCGAAGGCGATGTAGCCCAGCGCCAGCCAGCGCAGGCCGCGGATGCCGATCTGGATGACGTCCTCGGTGTTGGTGAACAGGCCGATCAGGTGATGGCCGAACAGCAGTATGCAGGCCACCAGCACCCCGGCGGTGATCAGCGCCAGCTTCATCAGGTCCCGGATGCCCTGGCGCACGCGGTCGATGCGCTGCGCGCCGATGTTCTGCCCCACAAAGGTGGTGGAGGCGGTGCCGAAGGTGAAGTTCGGCATCATGGCGAAGCCGTCCACGCGCATGATGGCCACGTTGGCGGCGATCACGGCGGTGCCCAGCGAGTTGGTCAGGCTCTGCACCACGATGGCGGACATCGAGAACAGCGCCTGGGTGACCCCGGCGGGCAGGCCCAGCAGGCACAGCTTGCGGGTGATCGGGCCGTCGGGCACCAGCGTGCTGCGGTTCACGTCGATCAGGTCCTTCATGCCGACCAGCCGCACCAGGCACAGCACGCCGGAGATGGCCTGGGCGATGATCGTGGCCCAGGCCACGCCGGCCACGCCCATGTCGAACCGCGCCACGAACAGTATGTCCAGCACGATGTTCAACACGCACGCCAGGATCAGAAACAGCAGCGGGTAGAAGCTGTCGCCCATGCCGCGCAGCACGCCGGAGAGTATGTTGTAGGCCGAGCCGCCCACGATGCCGATGAATATGATGCGCAGGTAGATCACCGCGCCCTCGGCCACATCCTCAGGCGGCGCGATCAGCCTTATCAGCGCCGGCGAGGCCAGCAGGCCCATCGCCATCATGATCAGGCCGCTGACCAGCGTCAAAAACAGCGTGCTGCCCACCACGCGGCTCAGGCCGTACCGGTCCTTCGCGCCGAAGTACTGGCTGGCCATGATGCTCGCGCCGGTGGCGACGCCCATGAACAGCACCAGCAGCAGGTTCAGTATCGGGCCCGCCGTGCCCACCGCGGCCAGCGCGGTGTCGCCGATGTACTTGCCCACCACGATGGAGTCCACCGTGTTGTACAGCTGCTGGGCCAGGTTGCCGATCAAAAGCGGCAACGAAAACTGGATCAGCTTGCTCATCGGCGAGCCGGTGGTCATATCCTGCACGCCAAAAAATTCCCGAATCTTCGCCAACATCCTCAAACACTCCCCTATTGCCTACTCCCTACTCCCTACTCCCTACTCCCTATTGCCTATTCCCTATTGCCCAATGCCTATTCCCTACTCAACCCACCCCTTGCTCCGCTCCACGGCCCTGTGCCACTGGCGCAGCAGGTGTTCGCGGCGGGCCTCGTCCATCTTCGGGGTGAACTCCCGGTCCGGGGCCTGCAAGGTCTTCAATTGCGCGTCGCTCCACACGCCCACGGCCCGTCCGGCCAGCATGGCCGCGCCCATGGCGGTGGTCTCGGTCACCCGGGGCCGCAGCACGCGGGTGTTCAGTATGTCGCACTGGAACTGCATCAGGAAGTTGTTGGCGCTGGCCCCGCCGTCCACCTGCAGCACGGCGGTCTTCATGCCGGCGTCGTTCTCCATGGCGGCGATCACGTCCGCGGACTGATAGGCGATGGACTCCAGCGCGGCCCGTACGATGTGGGAACGGTTCGCGCCGCGGGTCAGGCCCACGATGGTGCCCCGGCTGTACATGTCCCAGTGAGGCGCGCCCAGGCCGGTGAAGGCGGGCACCAGGAACACGCCGTTGTTGTCCGGCACCCGGGTGGCCACCTCCTCGGTCTCGGCGGCGCTGGACACCAGGTCGACCTCGTCCCGCAGCCACTGCACCACCGCGCCGCCCACGAACACGCTGCCCTCCAGCGCGTACACGGGCTTGCCGTCCACGCGCCAGGCGATGGTCGTGATCAGGTTGTGGGTGGACCTGACCGGGCTGGAGCCGGTGTTCATCAGCACAAAGCACCCGGTGCCATAGGTGTTCTTGCACATGCCCGGCGCGAAGCACCCCTGGCCGAACAGCGCGGCGTGCTGGTCGCCGGCCAGCGCGGCCACCGGGATCTGGCGGCCCAGTATCGAGGCGTCCAGCATGCCCACCACCCGGGAGCTGTCCACCACGTTGGGCAGCAGCTGGGCCGGGATGTCCATGGCCCGCAGCAGCATGTCGTCCCAGGCCTGGTCGTGGATGTTGTACAGCATCGTGCGCGCGGCGTTAGTGGCGTCGGTGACGTGCACGTGCTCCTGGGTCAGGTGCCAGGCCAGGAAGCTGTCCACCGTGCCGAAGCACAGCTCGCCCCGCTCCGCCCGCTCCCGGGCGTCGGGCACGCTGTCCAGCATCCACTGCAGCTTCGTGCCGGAGAAGTAGGCGTCCGGCACCAGGCCCGTGCGGTCCCGCAGCAGGTTGCCGAGGCCGTCCTGCTTCAGCCGCTCCACCAGCGGCGCGGTGCGGCGGCACTGCCACACGATGGCGTTGCACAGCGGCTCGCCGGTGGCCCTGTCCCACAGCAGCGTGGTCTCCCGCTGGTTGGTGATGCCGATGGCCGCGATCTGA
>JAFYBB010000374.1 GCA_017540445.1 Clostridia bacterium
GCAGCAGATTGTGGACGAGGGCCTCTGGACGCAGCTGTGGCAGATCAGCCTCGGCGATCGCACCGGCGGCGCCGAGACCGCGCCCGAGCCCCCGGCCATCGGCCTTGAATAACCGCGAAAACACCGACAGGGCCTCCGCCGTCGCGCGAGGCCCTGTCTCGGCATGAATAAGCCCCCGAAAGGAGCCCCATGAACCTCTCCACCCTGCTTTCGCAATACGGCGATCTCTACCTCCGCGCGCTGCTGAACACCTGGCGGCTGACGGCCCTCTCCTTCGCCGGCGCGTTCGCGATCGGCGTGATCGTCACGGTGCTGCGCGTGTGCCCCGTGAAACCCCTGCGGGTTTTCGGGGATTTCTTCGTGCAGGTGTTCCGCAACATCCCCGGCGCGGCCATGCTCATCATATTGGTCTACGCGCTGCCGAGGCTTCGGGTATTGCTCAGCTACGAGATGTGCGTGATCGTCGCCTCGGTGCTGATCCCCTCGGCCTTCTGCTCGGAGCACCTGATGAGCGGCATGAACACCATCCGCCCCGGCGAGATCGAGGCCGCCCGCGCCCTGGGGCTCACGTTCACTCAGCTGATCGTCAGGATCATCATACCCCAGGCCCTGCGCTCGACGGTGCTGCCCATGACCAGCCTGGTGGTGGGCACGATGCTGACCACGGCCCTGGGCTCCCAGGTGCCCCTGAGGCCCCACCAGCTGGAGCTGACGGGCGTCGTGAACTACATCAACAGCCGGGCCGTCGGCGGCATACTGGCCTTTGCCGTCTCGGCGGCGCTGTACGTCGCCACGGCGCTGGTGATCGGCTGGGTCGGCGGCAGGATCGACCGGAAAGTGAGGATACTGCGATGAGCGCGCCTTCCATACGCGAGCGGCTCTATGAGTCGCCGGGGCCGAGGACCCGGCGGCGCGTCGCGGCGTTCACCGCCGCCGCGCTGATCCTGCTGGGGCTGTTGCTCTTTTTGATCGTCCGGCAGTTTGCGCTGCAGGGGCAGCTTGCGCCCCGGTACTGGGATTTCTTCCTGAAGGGAAGCACCTGGCGCTACCTCGGCGCGGGCCTGCTCAGCACGCTGAAGGCGGCGCTGACCGCGGCGGTCATCGCCATCGCGCTGGGCTTTTTGATGATGCGCGGCAAGCTGCGCCGCTTTGGCCCCGTCCGCTGGCTGTGCGTGGCGCTGATCGAATTCACCCGCGGCGTGCCCACGCTGCTGCTGATCTATTTCTTCTTCCTGGTGATTCCCCGGATGGGCATCACCATCGGGGCGTTCTGGCGCATCACGCTGCCCTGCGCGATCTCCGCCAGCGGCATCATCGCCGAGGCCTTCCGCGCCGGCGTGAACGCGGTGCCCGCGGGGCAGACGGAGGCGGGGCTCTCGCTGGGGCTTTCAAACCTGCGGGTGTTCTATCAGGTCGTCTTTCCCCAGGCCATACGCTTCGTGATCCCGTCGCTGATCTCGGAGCTCGTGATCGTGCTGAAGGACACGACCTTCGCCTACGTCGTCTCCTACGCCGACCTGATGCAGAACGCGAAGGTGCTGATCACCAGCCACGATTCGCTGGTCTCGGTGTACCTGGTGGTGGCCGTCATCTACATCCTGATCAACTACGGCTTGAACAGGCTGTCCGACCGCGTGGCGCGGGGCACCAGGCGGCCCGCCGACGCCGTACAGGCGAAAAGGAGGAGCGCATGACCCAGCTTCCACCCCCCGGCGAAAAGCCGGTCATCGAACTGAAAAACGTCAACAAGCACTACGGATCGCTGCACGTGCTGAAGGACATCTCGCTGTCCGTCGGCAAGGGCGAGGTCGTGGTGGTGATCGGCCCCTCCGGCTCCGGGAAATCCACGCTGTGCCGCACCATCAACCGCCTGGAGACGATCGATTCCGGCCAGATCCTGATCGACGGCGTGCCGCTGCCCCAGGAGGGCCGCCAGCTGGCCCGGCTTCGCGCGCAGATCGGCATGGTGTTCCAGTCCTTCAACCTGTTCTCCCACATGACGGTGCTGGACAACATGACGCTCGCGCCCATGGGCGTTTTGAAGCTGTCCAAAAAGCAGGCCCGCGAGGAGGCCATGCGGCTCCTGGAGCGCGTGGGCGTGGCCGACCAGGCCCACAAGCTGCCCGCCCAGCTCTCCGGCGGCCAGCAGCAGCGCGCCGCCATCGCCCGCGCGTTGGCCATGCACCCCAAGGCCATGCTGTTCGACGAGCCCACCAGCGCCCTCGACCCCGAGATGATCGGCGAGGTGCTGAACGTGATGACCGCTCTGGCCCAGGACGGCATGACCATGGTCATCGTCACCCACGAGATGAACTTCGCCAGGCGCGTCTGTGACCGGGTGGTCTTCATGGACGGCGGCAGCATCGTGGAGCAGGGCGCGCCGGAGGCGTTCTTTGCGCATCCCGGGAGCCAGCGCGCCGCGGACTTCCTGCAATCCATACGCGCGCCTGAAAAGCTGTGATCGGCCGTGTTCCAAAGGGGCTGCAGCCTTCCTTCAGCTCGAACCGCCGAAGGACCTGCTCGAAGCCGTGAACGCGCTGGAGATCTTCTACTGCCATGTGCCGTCGATCACCAGCTTCCCGGTCTACCTGGGCGATCTCGACAGGCTGCTGGAGCCCTTTGTCGTTCGGGAGGATCGCGCCTTCGCCAAAAAGGTGGCTCTTCACGGAAACTTGTGGGATACGGACTCCTTCCGTCTCGGCTACGCCGAGCCACCTCCCTCTGAGAGGGAGGCTTTGGCCCGTTTCGCCGCCAAAAGGCTCCCTCTCAGAGGGAGCTGGCAGCCGCAGGCTGAC
>JAFYBB010000375.1 GCA_017540445.1 Clostridia bacterium
ATGACCTGCACGTCCGAGACCTTCGGGTGGGTGTAGATGAACTCCTCGATCTCCTTGGGATAGATGTTTTCGCCGCCGCGGATGATCATGTCCTTCAACCGGCCGGTGATGCGGTAGTTGCCCTCCGGCGTGCGGCAGGCCAAATCTCCCGTGTGAAGCCAGCCGTCCTTGTCGATGGCGGACGCCGTGGCCTTGGGCATCTTGTAGTAGCCCTTCATGATGTTGTAGCCCCGGGCCACGAACTCGCCGATGACCTCGTCCGGGCAGTCCTTGCCCGTCTCGGGATCCACGATCTTGCACTCCACATCCGGGAACGCGCTGCCCACCGTGGCCACGCGCACCTCCAGCGGGTCTGTGGTGCGGCTCATGGTGCAGCCGGGCGAGGCCTCAGTCTGGCCGTACACGATGACGATTTCGGGCATGTGCATCTTCTCCACCACGTCGCGCATCACGGCGATGGGACAGGGGCTGCCCGCCATGATGCCCGTGCGCATGTGGGAAAAGTCGGTCTTTGGGAAATCCGGATGCTGCAGCATGGCGATGAACATCGTAGGCACGCCGTGGAAGGCCGTGATGTGCTCGTTGTGGATGCAGTTCAGCGACGACTTCGGCGAGAAATACGGTAAAGGCAGTATGGTGCCGCCGTGGGTCATGGTGGCGGGCATCGCCAGCACCATGCCGAAGCAGTGGAACATGGGCACCTGGATCATCATGCGGTCGGCGGTGGACAGGTCCATGCCGTCGCCGATCATCTTGCCGTCGTTGACGATGTTGTAGTGGGTCAGCATCACGCCCTTGGGGAAGCCCGTGGTGCCGGAGGTGTACTGCATGTTGCACACGTCGTTCACGTCCACGGCGGCGGCCATGCGGCGGATCTCCTCCATCGGCGTGCGGGCGGCGTACTCCAGCGACTCCTCCCAGGCCAGCGCGCCGGGCATGCGGAAGCCCACCGTGATCACGTTGCGCAAAAACGGCAGCCGGCGGGCGTGCAGCGGCCGGCCCGGGCTGTTTTCAGAGAGCTCCGGGCACAGCTCGTTGATGATCTCCCGGTAGTTGGAATCCTTGAAGCCCTCGATCATCACCAGCGTGTGGGTGTCCGACTGGCGCAGCAGGTACTCCGCCTCGTGGATCTTGTAGGCGGTGTTCATCGTCACCAGCACCGCGCCGATCTTCGTGGTGGCCCAGAAGGTCAGAAACCACTGGGGCACGTTGGTGGCCCAGATGGTCACCTTGCTGCCGGCGCGCACGCCGAGGCTGACCAGCGCCCGGGCGAACTCGTCCACGTCGTCGCGGAACTGGCTGTAGGTGCGGGTGTAGTCCAGCGTGGTGAACTTCAGCGCCAGCTGGTCCGGGAACTCGCGCACCATCGTGTCCAGCACCTCGGGGAAGGTCTTTTCGATCAGGGTCTCCTTCTTCCACACGTAGTTGCCGGTGTGCCGGTTGTTCCAGTACAGGTGCTTGCGGTTCAGGCGGGTGCCCTCAAACCGGCTCATGCAGCTGTAGAAGTGGGTCAGCAGTATCTCGATGTCCGAAAGGCCGTCCACCCAGTCCGGGTTCCACTGCAGGGAGATGAAGCCGTCGTAGTTGACCGAGCGCAGCGCGTTCATCAGCTCGCCGATGGGCAGGCCGCCCTCCCCCGCCAGCTCCGGCACAAACAGCTTGCCCTCCCGACGGAAGTCGTGGATGTGCACGTGGCGCACGTAGGCCCCCAGATTGGTGATGGTGGTCTCAGCGTCCTCGCCGCCCACGCAGGTGGCGTGCATGTTCCACAGCGCCGCCAGCCGGTCGTCGGCGAAGCGGTTCAGCAGGTCCCGCAGCCGGGCCGTGTCGGCGTAGGCCCCGGTGGTCTCCACGATCAGCGTGACGGGCTTGTCTCCTACGATGTCCATGAGCCGCGACATGCGCTCCACGCAGGCGGCCTGGTTGTCCGAATCGGTGTGCACGCTCACGCAGGGCGCGCCCAGGTTCACCGCCACCTGCACGCATTCGGTCAGCTCCCCGGCAAAGCCCTGGTCGGTGAAGTCGCCCACCGTGTCCACGCAGGGCAGCGCCAGGCCCCGGTTGGTCAGCCCCCGCCGCGTGGCGGCGGCCAGCTCCGGGTTGGTGGGGCTGTCCTTGCCGGCGAACATTTCGCCGTTCACGTCGTACAGCTCGATGCCGCACAGCCGCGCGTCGATGGCCGCCGCCACCGCGTCGGCCCAGGAGATGTTTTTCCAGTATTGGACGGAGAAGGATAGCTTCATGTTTTGCACCTCTCGTGAGATAGGGGTGGAATAGGGGACGGTTCCTTATTCCATTTTTGTGGAATAAGGAACCGTCCCCTATTCCACCATTCTATCTCAGTTTTCCTCATATACGATCTTGTTCAGCGCGCTGATGTAGGCGCGGATCGACGCGCCGATGATGTCGGTGGAGATGCCGTTGCCGGAGTACACCCTACCGCCGGCGCGCAGCTTGACCAGCGCGCTGCCCATGGCGTCGCGGCCCTCGGTGACGGTCTGGATCTGGAAGTCGTCCAGCTCGTAGTGGTGGCCGATGATCTGCTCGATGGCCAGGAAGGCGGCGTCGATGGGGCCGTCGCCGACGCCCACGCCCCGCAGCTTCTCGCCCTCGTGCGCAAGCAGTATGTTGGCGGTGGCGGTGATCACGTTGCCGCTGTTGATGACGTAGCTTTCGATCTTGTAGGCGCTGGGCACCTGCAGCGCGGTGCTGGCCACGATGGCGTCCAGCTCGCGGGTACCCACGAAGTGCTTGCGGGAGGCCACGCGCTTGAAGGCCTCGTAGACCTTGGCGTTGTCCTCGTCGGAGAGGTCGTAGCCCAGCTGGCGCACGACCTTCACGACCTCGCCGATCTCGTCGTTCGCGTCCAGGCACACGCCCGCGGCGTCGCCGACGGCCATGTTGGACAGCGGGGACTGATCCGCCTTATTGGGCTGGAGCATCCGCTGCAGCTGGTCCGACACGCGGCCCAGCTCGGTGGTGCGCAGGCCGCAGGCGATGTCCATCGCCACGCCCTTGACCTGCACCAGCCGCGCGATCTGAGCAAGGGTGGGCCAGCCGGAGGACACTGCCACGCACTTCAGGCCGTCCGCCCCGGCGGCGACGGCGGCGGCGCAGCAGGCCGCGCCCATGCTGATCGAGTCGCTGACGGACACGAACAGCTCCACGCCCGAAAGCGCCGGCACCGCCCCGCGCACGTCGTTCAGGAAGGCGGCGAACTCGTCCGGCAGCAGTATGCCCGCGGTATCGCACAGCGTCACCCGGTCCGCGCCGGCGGCGATCGCCCGGGCGATGGCGTCACACAGCACCGCGCGCTCGGCGCGGGTGGCGTCCACGGCGGAGAACTCCACGTGCTCGCACAGCGAGCGGGCCTTCGCCACCTGAGCGGACACGGCCTCCAGCATGGCCGGGGCCTTCTTGTGGCAGGAATACTCCATCAGCGCGGGCGACAGCGGCGCCAGCAGGTTCAGCCGCGCCCGGCGCGCGCCGCGCACGCTGTCCCAGGCGGCCTCGATGTCGCCGCCGGCCACGTCCACCGACGCCGACAGCGGCGCGGTCACCATGGCCGCGATGGTCTTGTTCGCCAGCTGGTCGGCCTTGCCGCCGTCGATGGGCGCAAGCTCGATGCCGTCCACCTTCAGGCGGTCCAGCCCGCGGGCGATCTCCAGCTTTTCCTTGAAGGACAGCGCGCCCTCGCGCTTCTCAGGCAGCTGGCTCAGCGTCATGTCGATCAATTTGATGGTCTTCATCCCGTCACTCCTTGTCCTGTGAGGATTGTTCATGTGCTGTAAAAAAGCCCCGAAAGCACAAACGCCGTGTTTGTCCTTTCGGGGCGATTCAACCTCTGTCAAACCGCGGTACCACCCGGATTGCCGCGCGTGCGGCCGCTCGTCAGCGCTCCATCAAGCGCTCAGCCATGGTAACGGGGCTTCCGGATCGCCCTACTGAACCGGCCCAACCGGCCTTTCAGGCGATCTGCTCAGGCACGAGACTGCCTCTCTGCGCGCACACCGGCTTTCACCGACCGCCGGCTCTCTGAAGTGGTCCGCAGGAAACATAATGCCTTCATCGCATTTAAAGCTGCAATTTAGCTTACTAAAGTTTAATCCATCCACCCGCGCTTGTCAAGCGATTTGGTGCAAATTATCCAACGCTTTACAAGTGATGGCGGCGACCAAAATCACAGGGACGGTTCTCTGTGTCAATGACACAGAGAACCGTCCC
>JAFYBB010000376.1 GCA_017540445.1 Clostridia bacterium
CCGATCCGGCCGGTGCCGATCACGCCGACGGTCCTGCCGTGCAGATCGAAGCCGGTCAACCCGTTCAGCGAGAAGTTGAACTCCCGCGTGCGGTTGTACGCCTTGTGGATGCGCCGCACCGAGGTCAGCAGCAGCGCCATCGCATGCTCCGCCACCGAGTACGGCGAGTAGGCGGGCACGTGAACCACGTGTATCTTGCCGAACGCGGCGCGCACGTCCACGTTGTTGTAGCCCGCCGAGCGCAGCGCGACCAGCCGGACGCCCTCCGCGTACAGGCTGTCGATGACGGCGGCATTGACGGTGTCGTTCACAAAGACGCAGACGGCGTCGCAGTCTTTCGCCAGCGCGGTGGTGTCCTCGTTCAGCTTGGTCTCCAGAAACCTGAATTGCACGTCGCGCGAGGCCCCGAAGCGCTCGAACGAGGGCCTGTCGTAGGGCTTCGCGTCGTAAAATGCCACTTTAATCATATTCTCGCCTCCGGTCATACCGTTATTCTGCGAACCATTGTATCACTTTATTCGGCGAAGAGCAACGGAGCAAATGTGTTTTTTGTCCGCATGCGTTAGCGCGCTTGTCGGGGGTGCGACAGGCGCGTTAAATGTATATTTCAGGGGCATTCTTTACTTTGCTATGCATGTCTGAACATGGCCAAAAGTGGTATAATTACAATAAGAAGAAATATTTTCGCGAGGCCGGTTATCCGGCGCGGGAGAGGCCAGGAAATGCAGAGAGACAATCATTATGACGAAAGCCAGATACAGGTTCTCGAGGGCCTGGAGGCGGTGCGCCGCCGCCCGGGCATGTACATCGGTTCCACCGACGAGCGGGGCCTGCATCACCTGGTATATGAGATCGTGGACAACGCCATCGACGAGGCGCTGGCCGGGTATTGCGACAACATAGAGGTCACCCTGAACCTTGACGGCTCCGTCACCGTGCAGGACAACGGGCGCGGCTTCCCGGTGGGCATTCATCCCAAGATGGGCCGTCCGGCGGTGGAGGTGTGCCTGACGGTGCTGCACGCCGGCGGCAAGTTCGGCGGGGAGGGCTACAAGGTCTCCGGCGGACTGCACGGCGTTGGCGCGTCGGTGGTGAACGCCCTTTCGGAGCATCTGCTGGTCATGGTCTATCAGGACGGCAAAATCCATCAGCAAGAATATCAGCGCGGCAAGATCCTCTACGACCTGAAGGTCGTGGGGCAAACGGAGCGCACCGGCACCACCATCCGCTTCTGGCCGGATGTGAAGACCGGCGAGGACCCGGAGCCCGGCATCTTCGAGACTGGCAATTTCGACTTTGACACCCTGAAGACCCGCTTCCGGGAGATGGCGTTTTTGAACGCGGGCATCCGCATTCAGCTGACGGACGACCGGGGAGAGGCGCCCCACACCGAGGTCTTCCACTACGAGGGCGGCATCGTGTCCTTCGTGGAGTACCTGAACCGCCACAAGACGCCGCTGTTCGCCCCGCCGGTGTACATCCAGGGCGTGAAGAACGGCAGCACCGTGGAGGTCGCGCTGCAGTGGAACGACAGCTTCAATGAGAGCGTGTATTCCTTCGCCAACAACATCCACACCCCCGAGGGCGGCACCCACCTGGCGGGCTTCCGCAACGCGCTGACCCGCGTGATCAACGACTATGGCCGCAGGGCGAACATGCTCAAGCCCAACGACGCCAACCTGACCGGCGACGACGTGCGCGAGGGCCTGACGGCCATCGTGTCCGTGAAGCTGGTGGAGCCCCAGTTCGAGGGCCAGACCAAGACCAAGCTGGGCAATTCCGAGATCCGCCCGCTGGTGGACGCCATGGTGTCCGAAAAGCTGTCCGCCTATCTGGAGGAGAACCCCACCGCCGCCCGCACGGTGCTGGACAAGTGCCTGTCCGCCGCCCGCGCCCGGGAGGCGGCCCGCAAGGCCCGGGATCTGACCCGCAGGAAGACCGCGCTGGAGAGCGCGGCGCTGCCAGGCAAGCTGGCGGACTGCTCTGAACGCGATCCGGCCAAGTGCGAGATATTCATCGTCGAGGGCGACAGCGCCGGCGGCAGCGCCAAGCAGGGCCGCGACAGGCACTTCCAGGCGATACTGCCGCTGCGCGGCAAGATACTGAACGTGGAAAAGACCCGCATCGACCGCGCGCTGGGCAACGCGGAAATCAAGGCCATGATCACTGCCTTCGGCGCGGGCTTCGGCAAGGAGTTCGACCCCTCCAAGCTGCGCTACCACCGCATCGTGTGCATGACCGATGCCGACGTGGACGGCAACCACATCCGCATACTGCTGCTCACGTTCTTCTACCGGTTCATGCCCAAGCTGATCGAGGACGGCTACGTCTACGCCGCCCAGCCGCCGCTGTACAAGGTGACCCGCGGCAAGCAGGAGCAGTACGTGTACTCCGACTCCCAGCTGCAAAGGCTGCTGGACGAGATGGGCCGCGATGCCAAGCCCGAGATCCAGCGCTACAAGGGCCTGGGCGAGATGAGCTACCAGCAGCTGTGGGAGACCACCATGAACCCCGAGACCCGCAGCATGTACCGCGTGGAGATGAAGGACGCCATCGCCGCCGACGAGCTGTTCAACCTGCTGATGGGCGACCAGGTGGAGCCCAGAAGGGAGTTTATCGAGCAGAACGCGAAATTGGTGGCGGATTTGGATATTTAGGGAGTAGGGAGTAGGGAGTAGGGAGTAGGGAGTAGGGAGTAGGGAGTAGGGAGTAGGGGTTGTGTTGGTCCTGAACCGAAACTTGCTCGTGATCCCGATTTCGGATGACATTAGGGAGTAAGGAGTAGGGAGTAGGGAGTAAGGGTTGTGTTGGTCCTGAACCGAAACTTGCTCGTGATCCCGATTTCGGATGACATTAGGGAGTAGGGAGTAGGGGTTGTGTTGGTCCTGAACCGAACCTTGCTCGTGATCCCGAACTCCGCTGACATTAGGGAGTAGGGAGTAGGGGCGGTGTTGGTCCTGAACCGAACCTTGCTTGTGATCCTGAACTCCGATGACATTAGGGAGTAGGACATAGTGGAAAATTATAAGGATTTGATCGTATGGAAAAGGGCGATGGAACTGGTTCGAGCTGCTTATCAGATAGCCAAGCTGTTGCCCAGAGAGGAAATGTTTGCTCTATCGGAACAGATTCGACGATCAGCTGTTTCGATACCCTCCAATATTGCCGAGGGCTATGGACGAAATTCCACTAAGGATTATGCGCGCTTTCTGTCGATCGCAAGAGGCTCCCGCTATGAACTTGAGACGCAGCTTCTGCTATGCGTTCAGTTGGGATATGTAAAACAACAAGATATAGAGAATGCAGTTGATTTGGGTGAAGAAGTTGGGAAAATGCTCAATGTCATTATCTCAAAGCTGGGGTTTTGAATGAACATTGCGGGAGCCTGGCTATTCCTACTCCCTACTCCCTACTGCCTACTCCCTCAATAGGAGGAATAACACGTGGCTGATGAATTCAATGTTGGTAGATTGACCCCCCTGAACATAGAAGATGAACTCAAAAAATCCTTCATCTCCTACGCGATGGCGGTCATCGTCACCCGCGCGCTGCCGGACGTGCGGGACGGGTTGAAGCCGGTGCACCGGCGGATCCTGTACTCGATGAACGAGATGGGGATCACGCCGGACAAGCCGTACAGGAAGTCCGCGCGCATCGTGGGCGACGTGCTGGGCAAGTATCACCCGCACGGCGATTCCAGCGTCTACGACGCGATGGTGCGCCTGGCGCAGGATTTCTCCATCCGCTACATGCTGGTGGAGGGCCAGGGCAACTTCGGCTCCGTCGACGGCGACGGCGCCGCGGCCATGCGTTACACCGAGGCGCGGCTGTCGAAGCTCAGCATGGAGATGGTGCGGGACATCGAGAAGGAGACCGTCGACTTCTACCCGAACTTCGACGAGACTCTGATGCAGCCCGCCGTGATGCCCAGCCGCTTCCCGAACCTGCTGGTGAACGGCTCGTCGGGCATCGCCGTGGGCATGGCCACCAACATACCGCCCCACAACCTGGGCGAGGTCATCGACGCCTGCGTGCACTACATCGACCATCCGGACTGCACCGTGGACGATCTGATGCAGTTCGTGAAGGGCCCGGATTTCCCCACCGGCGGCGTGATTCTGGGCAAGCGCGGCATCTACGACGCCTATCACGAGGGCCGGGGCCGCATCATCGTGCGGGCCAAGAGCGAGATCGAGGAGATGAGCCAGGGCCGCCAGCGGATCGTGGTCACCGAGATCCCCTACATGGTCAACAAGGCCAAGCTGATCGAGAAGATCGCCGAGATGGTCCACGAGAAGGCCGTGGAGGGCATCAGCGACATCCGCGACGAGTCCGACCGGCAGGGCATGCGCATCGTGATCGAGCTGAAGCGCGACGTGAACGCCAACGTGGTGCTGAATACGCTGTACAAGCACACCCAGCTGCAGGACACCTTCGGGGCCATCATGCTGGCGCTGGTGGACGGCACGCCGCGCATACTGTCGTTGCGGCAGATGATC
>JAFYBB010000377.1 GCA_017540445.1 Clostridia bacterium
AGTCAGCCTGCGGCTGCCAGCTCCCTCTGAGAGGGAGCCTTTTGGCGGCGAAACGGGCCAAAGCCTCCCTCTCAGAGGGAGGTGGCTCGGCGTAGCCGAGACGGAAGGAGTCCGTATCCCACAAGTTTCCGTGAAGAGCCCTTTTCATGCGTTTTCACGGCGTCATCGGCTGTCGCCGGGGTATTCCACGCCCTCCGGCAGCTCGGAGACCACGTTGACGACGAACTTGGCCTCCGCGCCGCTCTCGTTGCGGGCGGTGACGGTGGCCGTGCCGTAGCCGCCGGTCAGCGACACGATGCCGCGCTGGTTCACGGTGGCCACCAGGTCGTTGTCGGCGGACCAGGTCACGCGGGTGTTGTCGGCGTCGGCGGGGAACACCTCCGCCTTCAGCTGGATCGGCATGACGGTCTGCTCCCTGAGCACGTAGAGCTCGCTGAGGTTCAGGCGAATCTCCTCCACCAGCACCTGCACCGTGATCACGCAACTGGCGATCTTGCCGTCGGCGGAGGCGCTGATGCGCGCCTTGCCGGACGCTATGGCGGTGACGACGCCGTCCTGGACCGTGGCCACGGAGGGGTCGCTGGAGGTCCAGGTGATGTAGTGGCTGCTGGAGCTCTCGTCCACATTGCCGTCGGCGTCGAAGAACCGGGGCTGCAGCGTCAGCTTGTTGCCGCGCTCGATGGTGGCCGCGGCCGGGGAGATTTCAAAGTCCGCGGCGGGGCGCTCCACGGTGACGATGGTGCTGGCGGTGAGCCCGTCCCTGGAGAAGGCGCCCAGTATCGCCTCGCCCTCGGAAACGGCGTACAACGTGCCGTCCGACTGCACGCGCAGCACGCCGTCGTCGCTGCTGCTCCAGTGGGTGACGGCGTCGGTGGTGTCCCCGGGAATGTAGCGGGTGCCCAGGCGCAGATAGGTGCCCGCGCCCACGGTGACCATCTCCGGCGATATGCGCATGGCGTTGCCCGCCACGTGGACGTGCACGTCGGCGCTGGCGGTCAGGCCGTCGGCCGAGGTGACGGTGACGCGGGTGTCGCCGCCGCCGATGCCGGACACGCGGCCCACGGCGTCCACGCGGGCGATGCGCTCGTCGTCGCTGTGCCAGCGCACCAGCGTGTTGTCCGCCTTGTCGTTGAATATGGCCTTCAGGCCCGTGATCTGCCCCTTCTCCATCGTGATGGAATCGGTGTTCAGCGTCAGCGTGGAGGTCGTGAAGCCGGCCACCTCGATCTGGACCGTGGCGCGGGCGCCGTTTTCCGCGTTCAGGCGGATGCTGGCGCTGCCGGGTCCGACGCCGGTCACCACGCCGTTCTCGCTGACGATGGCGACGTTCTCGTTGGTCGTCGCGTAGCTGACCTTCTGAGGCACGTCCGATTCCAGCCGGTAGGAGAGGGGGTAGCTGTCGCCCGGATTCATGCGCACGGAGCGCGGATGGGCATAGAGGTAATCCTCATTGCCAAAGCGCATCGGCGCGAACAGCAGCGTTCCCAGTATCAGGACCGCGATCAGTTGGGTCAGCTTGCCAAGGGCGGTTTTCATGGCGACAGGCCTCGCTTGTTACATAATTTCACATTCTATATTATACGTGACAACGCACTGGCGGTCAACTTAATTTTTCATTGGGTATTGCAAAAGCGCGGGCGTTGCGCTAAACTACATACAGGGTTGTCAACCTGTCAAACAGGAGGGATAGCGTGAAGATCAAGCTGACGCAGGAGAACGAGGCCGCGCTTCGGGCGTTTTTGGAGGGCTGCGACGACGCCGAGCAGCTGTCTGCCCGGGAATTCGTGGTCGATCTGTACGACATACAGCCCCCGGTTTCGCTGGACCTGGTGTTCGTTCGGGGCGGCGTGGCCGTGGACGGCGCGGCGGTGCTGGAGTACGACGAGGCGCTGAAGGGCTGGTACATGGGCGAGCGCCTGGAGCGCCCTGAAGCGGTCCTTCAGGCGCTGCGGGCCTGCGGAGCGCTGGGCGATGAAGCTGAAGCTGACCCGTCATAGGCGGCTCTTGAAGACGCGCAGGGAGGTCCCTGCCGCCATGGGCTTTGAAGGCACGCACGCGACGCTTTCGCAGAAGAAGGAGCGCCTGTATCGCGCCGTCGAGCGCACCCAGGCCTTCATGCACAAGCGCGTGCCGGCGGACGCGGCGATGGCGGCCATCCGGCGGCGCTACCCCGCGCCCCAGTACTTCGTGGAATCGAGCCGCCGGGCGCTGGAGCGCTCGGGCCTGCCCAGGCTCGACGCGTTTTACTATGCCCTGATCCCCGGGCTGACGCGCACCAGCCTCTCGCAGCAGTGGGGCATGCACCCGCGGCTCAACGGGCTCTCGCTGATGCGGGAATACCTGAAGACGCTGTACGTGGGCCGGCACGTGGAATGCTTCTACCTGATCCTGCTGGACCGTCAGGGCCGCCTGATCCGCCCGGCGCTGTTGCAGCGGGGCGGCGTGGACAACGCGCCCTTCTATCTGGGCCAGCTGCTGGAGGTCGCCCTGAACGACGAGGCCAGGTACATCGTATTGGCCCACAACCACCCCCAGGGCACGCTCCGCCCCTCGAAGGAGGACCTGCAATGTACGCTGAGGGCGCTGCAGGCCTTCGCGCCATTGAAGATACCGCTGCTGGACCACCTGATCGTCGTGGGCAGCAAGGTCGTCAGCATTCGCGAGACGGGCTTCCTGGCCGCGATGCTGTGGAGCGCCGCGTCGCCCGGCAGTCGGCTGGTGAACGAGTGGCTGGACCGGTGAACATGATCAAAACTTAATGTTTCGTGAGAACTACACAAAAATTCCGATAATTAACAAGAATATCATATTTACGCGCCGGAATTTCTCGGGATTTCAACATTTGACCGATATAATGAAGCCAATCAAGCGACGGCTGTGAGGGAGGGTGCCCCATGTATCTGGATCATCGTGTGACCGTGAAGATCGCCCGCATACTGAACATGATCGACATGTCCGCGCTGCTGCTGGATTCCAGCGGCAATGTGATACTGCCGGAGGGCGACGCGCGCACCTTCACCATACCGGACGAGGTGCTGCAAAACCCGACGATACCGTTCATCTACGGGGCCATGACGCTGATCGGCACCTCCGAGGAGCAGCCGGTGTTCGTGTGCCTGCACGGCGACAGCGAGGATGTGAAAAAGTGCGCGGTGTTGTGCGCGGAGCTGATCAACGTGCTGATGCGCGAGGACATGAGCCACACCAGCCGCGAGCAGTCGCTGCGGCTGATGCTGCGGGGCGACGTGGAGGGCGCGGAGTTCGAGTCAATGGCCGCCGACCAGGACATACCGATGCAGATGAACCGCTGCGTGCTCTACTTCTACTTCCAGGATATGGAGGTGGAGAGCGCCATCCAGATGATGGGCGACGCCATGGACAACGACCACGACCTGATCACCGAGGTCGGGCACCACTCGGTGGCGATGCTGAAGGCGGTGGACGAGGACGCGGACTTTACCGAGATCGAGGAATACGCGAACGCCTTCGTCAGCAGCTTCCTCACGGAGACGGGGGCCACCGTCTACATCGGCATATCCGACCCCCGCAAGGACCTCACGAGCATACCGGAGGCCTACGCCGAGGCGCGCAACGCCATCAGCGTGGGGCGGGTGTACCACAGCGGCAAGCGGGTGTTCGTGTACCGCAACATGCTGCTGGAGCGCTTCCTCAGTGAGGTTTCGCCCGAGATCGGCACCAGCTACAACGCCCGCATATTCAACCGCAAGACGGTGCGCCTGTTCAACGACGAGATGGTGCACACCATCGAGACCTTCTTCGACAACAGCCTGAACCTCTCCGAGACGGCCCGAAAGCTGTACATCCACAGGAACACGCTGGTCTACCGGCTGGAGAAGGTGCAGCACGCCATAGGGCTTGACCTGCGCAACTTCGACGACGCCGTCACCTTCAAGATGATGATGCTGCTGGGCAAGGGCGAAAACAGCCGCAAGCTGCGCCTGTAATCCGGGTGCGCCCGCGCTCATAGACTTCAACAAACCGAATGCGCCGACCGACGATGCCGGCGCATTCACACTGAAATCACGGGTGGGACGCCCCTTTCCCGACGCCGCAACCGTTTGGAGGCCATATGAAGAAAAGCTCTCTGCGCACCATCGCGCTGGTATGGGCCGCGGTGATGATCGCCGTGATCTCCTCGACGCTGACGATGCTGTTTTCGGGCCGCGCCGCCTCGACGCAGGCGGTCGAGCCCCGCTGGGTGACCCAGGAGGAGTACGAGACGCTGCAGCGCTACAGCCGCCTCGAGGAGGTGCGCACCTCGCTGCTGAGGGACTACTACCAGGATCTGGACGACGACGCCCTGGTGCTCGGCGCGATCCGCGGCATGGCCAGGGCCGTGGACGACCCGTATACCTTCTACTACACGCCCGAGGAGATGCAGCGCGCCGACGAGAACAACAGCGGCGCCTATACCGGCATCGGCGCGCTGCTGCAGAACACGACCGACGGGCAGATCCAGGTGGTGCGCGTGTATCCGAACACGCCCGCCGAGGCCGCCGGCCTTCGCGCCGGCGACTGGATCATCGCGGTGGACGGGACCGCCGTCAGCGGCGAGGACGGCCGAAGCTACAACGACGCCGTCAATCGCATACGGGGCGAAGCGGACATGCCGGTGACGCTGACGCTTTATAGAAGCGGCCAGACCCTCGACATCACGATCATCCGCGGCGATGTGCAGATCGACTATGCCAGCTATCGCATGCTGCCGGGCAACATCGGCTACATCTGTATCTCCCAGTTCACCGGAAACGCCTCGGCCCTGTTTGACGAGGCGCTCGAGGCCTTCAAAAATCAGGGCGCGGTGGGGCTGGTGGTCGACGTGCGCGACAACCCCGGCGGCCTTCTGGACCAGGTCGTCGACATCGCGGACCGCCTGCTGCCCACCGGCGTGATCGTCTATGTGAAGGAGAAGGACGGTACCCGGGAGGACTACTACTCCGACGAGGCGTACTGCGACATCCCCCTGGCGGTGCTGGTGAACGACATGTCGGCCAGCGCCTCGGAGATACTGGCGTCCTCGGTGCAGGCCTTCGGTCGGGGCACCGTCGTCGGGGTGAACACCTACGGCAAGGGCATCGTGCAGTCATTGCACGTCTTTGAGCCCGACGGGGCGGGGATGCAGGTCACCACCTCCAGCTACTACGACGCGCTGGACCGCTGCCCCCAGGGCGTGGGCGTGGCCCCGGACGTCGAGGTGGCGCTGGCGGGGGACAGCGTGCCCCTGGAGCCCGACCCTCAGTCCGACAACCAGCTGGCCGCGGCCATCGAGATTCTCCAGAGGCAAATTCAGGATTGACGCGCTTTGGCCTTGACCGGCCTGCGGTTCATCTGGTATAATAAATTGGCATTGAATGGAAACGGCGTCTCCGACCGGTCGGTCGGGGTGAAAGAATCACGGGAGGTGCGGTTATGGAACAGAAGAAGAGATTGGTGACCCGAAGCGATTTCGACGGACTTGCCTGCGCGATGATGCTTCGCGATCTGGACCTGATCGACGAGATCAAGTTCGTGCATCCCAAGGATGTGCAGGACGGCAAGGTCGAGCTCAGCCAAAATGATATCACCACCAACTTGCCCTACGATCCCCGCGTGGGCCTGGCGTTCGACCACCACGAATCCGAGGTGGACCGCCTGAAGGCCAAGGAGACCGGCGGCAAGCTGATCATCGACCCGAACGCCCGCAGCGCGGCCCGGGTGGTGTATGATTACTACGGCGGCAAGGACGTGTTCCCGCGCGTCAGCGAGGAGCTGATGGAGGCCGTGGACAAGGGCGACAGCGCCGATTTTACCATCGACGAGATACTGCACCCCAAGGGATGGGTGCTGCTGCACTACCTGATGGACCCGCGCACCGGCCTGGGCCGCTTCCGTCAGTTCCGCATCTCCAACTACGACCTGATGATGCAGCTGATCAGCTTCTGCATGGATCACAACATCGACGAGATCCTGGAGCTGCCGGACGTGAAGGAGCGCGTGGACCTGTACTTCGAGCAGGCCGACATGTTCGTCGAGCAGCTCAAGCGCATCGCCCAGGTGCACGACAAGGTGATCGTGCTGGACCTGCGCAATGAGGAGATCATCCACGCGGGCAACCGCTTCATGATCTACGCCCTGTTCCCGCAGACGCAGATCTCCGTGCACGTGGCCTGGGGCTTCCGCAAGCAGAACACCGCGGTCATGATCGGCAAGTCCATCGTGAACAAGGGCTCCACCGTGGACATCGGCGAGCTGTGCCTGAAGTACGGCGGCGGCGGCCATCACAACGCCGGCACCTGCCAGCTGGAGAACGACGTGGTGGATCAGGAGCTTCCGAACATCATCGCGGCGCTGAACGCGTAAACAGACACTTAAAACCGCCCGGGGGACGCAACCCCGGGCGGCCTTTTTGCGTCTAAGGAGAAAAGAAACGCAAGGAGGCGTGAGAACATGATCAAAAGGATTTGCGCAATGGCGCTCGCCGCGCTGCTGGCGCTGACGCTCGCAGGGGCCTGGGCCGAGGTGGGCATGCCCAACCCCTGGACCGAGACCACCGCCGAGGGCGTTATGGAAGCCCTGGGCCTGGAGATGGGCGTGCCCGAGGGCGCGACCGATGTCGCCTGGCGGATGCTGGAGGAGGAGCAGCTGGCGGAGATGACCTTCACCTGGTACGAGCAGGACTACACCGCCCGCGTGAAGCCCACCGACGCCTTTGAGGACATCTCCGGCCTGTACTACGACTGGCCCCAGGAGATGGAATGCACGGTCGGCGGCCGCTGCAAGGGCGTCTGCCGCCGCGCGGCGGACGGCGATGTGACCGTGGACAACTGCCTGTGGTACGACGAGGCGACCGGGCTCATGTACTCGGTCAGCACCTCCGCGCCCGACCTGGACGGCTTTGACATTCAGGCCTCGGCGGAACAGCTGTACGTGCCGGGGAAGACGGAGTAGCCAGTAGTCAGTAGCCAGTAGCCAGTAGTCAGTAGCCAGTAGTCAGTAGCCAGTAGTCAGTAGCCAGTAGTCAGTAGGGAGTAGGGAATAGGGAATAGGCAATAAGGCAATAGGGAATAGGAAACAGGGAACAGGAGATCAAAAGAAGGCTCTTCACGGAAAC
>JAFYBB010000378.1 GCA_017540445.1 Clostridia bacterium
GCCTCCCAGCACTGGCCCTCGTCGATCTCGCCGTCGCCGACCACCAGGAAGGTGCGGCTGGGGCGGCCCTTCAGCCTGTCGCCCAGGGCGATGCCCACGGCCTGGGACGTGCCCTGGCCCAGCGAGCCGCAGGTGCAGTCCACGCCGGGGGTCTTGTTCCGGTCGCAGTGGCTGGGCAGATTGGTGCCGGGCCGGTTCAGGGTCTTCAGCTCCTCCACCGGGAAGAAGCCCTTCAGCGCCAGCGTGGCGTACACGGCGGGGCCGGCGTGGCCCTTGGAGCAAACCAGCTTGTCCCGGTCGGGCCACTGGGGGTCGTCCACGCGGTAGTTCATCACCTTGCCGTACAGCACGGCCAGCAGGTCGCAAACCGACAGCGATCCGCCGATGTGGCCGAAGCCGCGGGCCTTCAGTTCCTCCAGCAGCGCGATGCGGATCTCCAGCGCGAAGTGCTTCAGCGCATAGCTGTCTGCCTTATTCATATGACATTCCCCCTGTTCGGTTATTTCATGACCTTCACCGGCACGCCGCCCTTTTCGCAGCTCTCCTTGGCCGCGATGGCGATCAGCACGGGCTGCAGGCCGTCGAAGGCGCCCACGGCGGTGTCGGTGTCGTTCAGGCAGGCCTCCACGAAGCCGCACTCCTCGGCGATGAACGCGTCGTTGTAGCGCTCCAGGAAGAACCACAGGGGCTTCTCCTTCGTGACGCCGTCCACGGTGTACAGCGTGGTGTTGTTGGCCGTCTCGTTGTCGGCGGTGATGCAGCCCTTGCTGCCGAACACCTCGATGCGCTGATCGTATCCGTACACGGCCTGGCGGCTGTTGTCGATGACGCCCAGCGCGCCGTTGGCGAACTTCAGCGTGATGATGCAGGTGTCCACGTCGCCGGCCTGGCCGATCTCGGGGTTCACCAGGCACGCGCCGAAGGCGGAGACCTCTTCGACCTCGCTGCCGGACAGGTAGCGCACCATGTCGAAGTCGTGGATGGTCATGTCCACGAAGATGCCGCCGGACACCTTCACGTAGCTCAGCGGCGGCGCCTCGGGGTCGCGGCTGGTGACCTTGACGATCTGCACGTCGCCGATGCCGCCGGCCTGCACCACGTCGCGCACGTGCTTGAAGTTGCGGTCAAAGCGGCGGTTGAAGCCCACCTGATACTTGACGCCGGCCTTCTTGACCTCCTCCAGCACGGGGCGGATCTTGTCCAGGTCGTGGTCGATGGGCTTTTCGCAGAAGATGTGCTTGCCGGCCTTCGCCGCCTCGATGGAGATCGGCGAATGGGTGTCGGTGGAGGAGCAGATGAACACCGCGTCGATGGTCGGGTCCTCCAGGATCTTGTGATAGTCGTCGTACCAGGCCGGCACGCCCAGCTTCTCCGCCAGCTCCTTGGCGGCGGGGGCGTACACGTCGGAGATGGCGGCCAGCTCGGCGTTAGGCACGCGGGTGGCCAGGTTGTTGGCGTGCAGCTTGCCGATGCGGCCCGCGCCGATCACGCCGATGCGCAGTTTTTCGCTCATTTGAAATTCCTCCCTTTTATTCACTCTTGAAGATGTGTTCGTTCGCGTCCGCCTTCCAGAGCCACTCGTGCTCCGGGTCGTCGATGCGGGTCTTGCGCCAGGGGTCGCCGGGCAGGTGGCGGATGCCCCACATGTAGCACATGGCGTAGCCGGGAGCCGCACCCTGGGAGTGGAACGAGTGGTTGATCACCAGGCACCCGTTGTGCCCGGTCTGGTAGATCTGCCCGTTGGCGAAGCCCGCGCCGAAGCCGTGGGGATAGTCGAAGCGGTAGAAGTAGACCTCCGGCTGGGGGTGGTGGTGCGGCGGATAGCTGGACCACTTGCCCGGGTAGTTGAGCACCTCGCCCAGCACCATGTTGCTGTAGGGCGCGGACTCGTAGTCGAAGAAGGTCTGGATCTCGCGCTGCATGCAGCCCATCAGCTCGCCGTTGGACCCCGCGTGCTGCACCATGATGTCCTTGGGCCCGTACAGCCGCGGCGGGAACTCGCGCTCGTTGTCCGTCAGCTGCACGTACAGCTCGGCGTGCTCCAGGGCCTTCACGGTCACCTTCGTGCCCCGGCACACATGCAGGCACCAGGCGGCGTAGTGGAAGGTATCCGGGCGCTCGGCCTCGGCACAGGCGTCGCCGTAGCAGAACTGCACCTTGCCGATCAAAAGGTCCAGCGCCAGCTCCTTCTCAGGCTCGTCGAAGTCATAGGCATCGCCCGGCTCCAGCACCAGCAGCCCCACGTCCATGTAAGTGGCGCAGTCGTTCTGCCCCATCACCAGGTACGGATTGTACCCCCGCTTCACGTCCTTTTGAATGTACATAATCGCACCCTCCGTCGGAAGTTAGAAGCTGCATATTCATACTCCTAACTCCTCACTCCTAACTCCTAACTCTTTACAGTCCCGTGTGCTCCCGGATATACTTTCTTGCCTTGATGGCGTACTCCAGCGGATTGGCCTTGGCGGGGTCCTGCTCGGCCTCCACCAGCAGCCAGCCCTCGTACTTGGCGTCGCTGAGGAGCTTCAGGATCGGGTCGTAGTCCACGCAGCCGTCGCCGGGCACGGTGAACGCGCCGTTGCGAACGGCCTGGAGGAAGCTCCAGCCCTCGGGCTTCACGCGGGCGACCACGTCGGCGCGCATGTCCTTCAGGTGCACGTGGCCCACGCGGTCCACGTACTTCTTCAGCACGGTCAGCGGGTCCTCGCCGGCGAAGGTGAAGTGGCCGGTGTCATAGCACAGGAACACCAGGTCGGGGTCGGTGTTGGCCAGCATCCGGTCGGTCTCCTCGGCGGTCTGCACCACGGTGCCCATGTGGTGGTGGAAGCACAGCTTGAAGCCGCGGTCCTTCGCGATCCTGCCCAGGCGGTTCAGGCCCTTGCAGAAGCGGTCCCACTCCTCGTCGTTCATCACGTGCTTGGCGTCGCCCAGGATCGGCACGTCCAGCTTGCCCTGTATGCCGTAGCTCTGCTCGGACACGTTGATGCGGTTCGCGCCCACGGCGGCCAGGAAGTCCAGCTCCTTGATGAAGTCGGCCTCGACCTGCTCGATGGGCTGGGTGAGAATGAAGGACGAGAACCAGCGGGACGCGATGCGCATGCCGCGCAGGTCCAGCTCCCACTTCAATTCCTTCGGGTCGGAGGGATACTTGTTGCCGATCTCGCAGCCCGTGAACCCGGCCAGCGCCATCTCGCTGACGGTCTGGCGGAAGGTGTTCTCCGCGCCCAGCTCGGGCATGTCGTCGTTGCACCAGCCGATGGGGGCGATGCCCAGAAAGACCTTGGTGGAATCAAACATAGACATTTTGAATCGACTCCTTTACTGTGTTTTCAGCCCCGGGCGCTTCGACTGCCGAAGCGCCCGGACCTTGGGATTACTTGGTGACGGCCGCCATCTTGCGCGCCTTGGCCTCGGCCTTGCCGCGGAACACGTCCAGCGTCACGGCGAGGATGATGACCGAGCCGATGACGATGTACTGGATGTCGTTGCCCGCGCCGAACAGGTTCAGGCCGTCGCGGATGGTGGCGATCAGCAGCGCGCCGATCATGCTGCCCCAGATGGTGCCCTTGCCGCCGCGGAAGGACGCGCCGCCGATGATGCACGCCGCGATGGCGTCGGTATCAAAGTTGGCGGCGGAGGCCGTGTTGGCGGAGTTCAGGCGGCCCGCCAGCACCACGCCCGCGACGCCGCACATGAAGCCGGAGATCGTGTACACGATGGTCAGCACGTCCTTGGAGCGGATGCCGGACATGCGCGCCGCCTCCGGGTTGCCGCCCACGCAGTAGATCTGGCGGCCCAGCGCGGTGTGGTTCAGGAACACATGGAAGATGAAGTAGACGATGATGACCAGTATGAAGCTCACCGGGAAGCCGAAGGAGAACAGCGTGGCCTTGCCGATCCACAGCACCGGGTCGATGCCCTTGTTGTTGAAGCCGATGGTCTGGCTGTTGGTGATCAGAAGCGCCATGCCCCACAGCACGAACTTCATGCCCAGCGTGGAGACGTAGGGGTGCGGCAGGTCCAGCCGCGTGTACAGCGTGCCGTTCATGAAGCCGCAGAACGTGCACAGCGCGATGGCGGCCACGATCAGCAGCACCGGGTTGGTGATGCCGTTCTGCATCATGACGCCGATCAGGCAGGTGGACAGTATGGCGTTGTAGCCCACGGACAGGTCGATGCCGGCAGTGATCAGCGCCAGCAGCATGCCGGCGGCGATCAGGCAGTTGATGCTCGTCTGCTTCAGTATATTCATCATGTTGGCGATGCTCAGGAACTTGCCCGGCAGCACGATGGTGAATATGATAAACAGCAACGCCAGCACCATCAGCGGACCCAGCTTCCACAACAGGTCGCTTATGCCGGCCTTCTTCTTGGTATCGTTCATGCGATCTTACCTCCCCATGCCGCTTTCATTATGTCTTCCTGGTTGAAGTGCGCGCTGTCGCGGTCGATCTCGGCCATGACCTCGCCCTCGCGCATGACCACCACCCGGTCCGCCATGCCCAGCACCTCGGGCAGCTCCGAGGACACCATGATCACGCACTTGCCCTGCTTCACCAGGTCGTTCATCACGTTGTAGACCTCCACCTTCGCGCCGACGTCGATGCCGCGGGTGGGCTCGTCGAAGATGTAGATGTCGGCGTCGCAGTTGATCCACTTGCCGATGACCACCTTCTGCTGGTTGCCGCCGGACAGCTGGGAGACCACCTCTTCGGCGGTGGGCGTCTTGATGCGCAGCTCCTTGATGCGCTGCTGGCTGTTCCTTTCAATTTCGCCGTTGTCCAGCAAGAAGCCCTTCTTGAAGCGCCGCATGTTGGCCAGTATGATGTTGGTCTTCACGCTCAGCGAAAGCACCAGGCCCTGGCCCTTTCTGTCCTCGGTCAAGAAGGCGATGCCGGCGCGTATGGCCTGGCCGGGGTTTTTGAAGTTCATCTTCTTGCCCTTCACGTACACCTCGCCGCCGTCCAGCGGGTCCGCGCCGAACAGCGCGCGCATGGTCTCGGTGCGGCCGGCGCCCACCAGGCCCGCGAAGGCCAGTATCTCGCCGCCGTAGGCCTTGAAGCTCACGTCCTTCAAAACGCCCAGCTCCTTCAGGTGCCGGCACTCCAGCATGCACTCGCCCTTCTTGCCGAACTCCTTGGGGAACTGGTTCTCAAGAGACCTTCCCACCATGGCCTGGATCAGGCTGTCGTTGTTCCAATCCGCGATGTCGCGGGTGTCGATGTGCTCGCCGTCGCGCATGACCGTCACGCGGTCGCACAGCTCAAACAGCTCCTCTAACTTGTGGGACACGAACAGTATCGCGATGCCCTGGCTCTTCAGCTTGCGCACGGTGGTCATCAGCTGCTTGACCTCCTGCTCGCCCAGGGACGACGTGGGCTCGTCCATGATCAGCAGCTTGGCCTTCAGCGACACGGCCTTGGCGATCTCCACCATCTGCTGCAGGCCCATGCCCAGCTTGCCGCACTCGATGTGGGTGTCCACCTCGGGGTGGCCCAGCGTGGTCAGCGCCTCGTGGGCCTCCTTGTGCATCCTCGGATAGTCCAGCAGGCCGTTGGGCTTGTGCTCGTTGCGGCCCATGAACACGTTGTCCACCACGGGCAGCATCGGCACGATGTTCAGCTCCTGATAGACGCAGGCGATGCCGGCCTCGCGGGCCTGCACCGGGTTGGCAAAGGAAACCTTTTGCCCGTCCACGTAGATCTCGCCTTCCTCGGGGATGTACACGCCCGTCAGCACCTTGATCAGCGTGGATTTGCCCGCGCCGTTCTCGCCGATCAGGCCGTGGATCTCGCCGGGCTTGATCTGGATGTGCATGTCGCGCATGGCGATGACGCCCGGAAAGCGCTTGGTGACATGCTTCAGCTCCACCACATATTCCGCCACTGGTCGATCACGCTCCTTCTCTCGGTTTTTGAAAAAACCGGACGATCCAGGGCTTGACCAAGGATCGTCCGGTGGATGTTTGCGGCTCAGTCAGACTGTCTCAGCGCGGGAGCCGCCGGTCGCCGGAGCGAGGTCGATTACTGCAGGTGCTCGGCCACGTTCTCGGCGTCGATCACGACGGTGGGAACGGAGACGACCTTCTCGACGGTCTCGCCCTTCAGCGCGGCCACGGCGGTCATCACGGACAGGTAGCCCATCTCGGCGGGCTGCTGCGCGATGGTGGCCTTCAGCTCGCCGGCGGCGATGGACTCCAGCGCGGAGGTGTTGCCGTCAAAGCCGATCACGGCGATGCCTTCCTTGCCGGCTTCCTTGATGGCTTCCAGGGCGCCCAGCGCGGAGTCGTCGTTGTGGCACAGCACCAGGTTGATGTCGGGGTTGGAGATCAGCTGGGCTTCCATGACGTTCTTGGAGTCGGCGGTGTTGTTGTTGCCGCTCATCTCCGCCACGGGGGTCAGGCCGGCCTCCTCCAGGGCCTTCTCGTAGCCGGACTTGCGCAGGTTGGAGGTGTTGTCGCCCTCCTGGCCGTAGATGATCAGGGCCTTGGTGTCCGCGCCGTTGATGGCCGCGCCGTACACGCCGCCGCCGTAGGCCGCCTCGTCGTTGGAGGTGCCCACGAAGGCAGTCTGGTTCTCAAAGGTGTTGGTGGTGTCGCAGAACACCACGATGCCCTGATAGCCGGTGCTCTCCAGCACGCCCACCACGGCGTCGTTGTCGTCGGGCGCGATGATGATGGCGTCGGGGTTGCCGGTCAGCTGGGTCTCGATCTGGTTGACCTGGCCCTGGATGTCGGACTCGGCGGGCGGGCCCTGCACGTCGATGGTCAGTCCCAGCTCTTCGGCGGCCTTGTCGATGCCGCTCTTCACGGTCTGCCAGTACTCGCTGGACAGGGTCTTCAGGTTCACGACGATGGTGAAGTCTTCAGCCATCGCGGGAACGGCCATCATGGCCAGCAGCATCAGGGCCAGAACCACAGACAGGATCTTCTTCATGGATATTTACCTCCTCAAATTGGTTTGCATCTCGCCGATGCGCGCAGTGGAAGCACAATCTTTCGCTCCCATCAATCTGATAATAACACATGCCCACAACCTTGTCAATACTTTATACAATATTATTTGAGTTTTTGGCAAGTGATTGGTACTTTTAACGCGCTTTTCACCACTTTCTGGGTAAGTTTTGTTAACGGGGGGGAGAGGCAATAGGGAGTAGGCAATAGGGACTAGGCAATAGGCAATAGGGGATGCTGGCGGCCGGCTCGGGAGGGTACAGGGAACAGGGAACAGGAATGAGTCACTCGGGGACAGGTTCCTGTTGACTCATTCAGTTGTGCGCAATCGAATGATGGCGGGGGTGGTCTGACTTTATCACCGGGACGGTGGCAACTTTTGAAGTGCCCTATCCCCCGCTGCGCGGGTACTTCCCCATCTGCGGATGGGGAAGCACAGGTATACGAAATCATTTGTTTCCACACAAA
>JAFYBB010000036.1 GCA_017540445.1 Clostridia bacterium
CGCCGCAATCTGAAGCACATTGATACGGTGATCCAGAACCATCCCGGCGAATGGGAGAACGCCCTGACCCGGTGGCAGCGTGAACGACTGGCGGTCATCCGCACGCTGTACGCACAGCAGCGCGAGATGTACGAATCTGGCTTCATTTTCGCTTTTTTCGAGCGCTTTGCGGATCGCTTGACTTGTGCATGAAACACTAACATATCAAAACGCGTATTGGATACGTGAAGCATGCGCAGGGGCGGCCAATGGCCGACCGCCCGGGTACGAAACGCATCGTACTTCCCGGCGGGCGGCACATCGCCGCCCCTACAACATGTACACGCTTGAACGCTTGTCCGTGAAGTATGCGCAGGGGCGGCCAATAGCGGCCCGCCCGGGTACGAAACGCATCGTACTTCCCGGTGGGCGGCGCATCGCCGCCCCTACGACGTGTACATGCTTGAACGCTTGTCCGTAAAGTGTGTGTAGGGGCGGCCAATGGCCGCCCGCACGGGTACGAAGCACATCGTACTACCGGCGGGCGGCGCATCGCCGCCCCTACAACATGTACACGCTTGTGTAATCTGTTTTATGTCCAAAGCGAAGTGATGAACATCGGTGAGGAATCTGCGCTTTTCACGAACCCACAGTTTTCGTAAAATGAAAGCTCATCATTATACGCGATGACGGCGATCCGCAAGTAATCCTTGTACTTCCGCTTCACAAGACCGACAAGCGTTCTGCCAATCGCATTTCCTTGATAATCGGGATCAACCAGCAGATAGTGAACGTAGGCATTCATGATGCCGTCATCCATTGCGCAGATCAAACCGATCAGTTTATCCTGATCCCATGCGGAGAAAACAGTCTTGTAATTTTGCATGGCGACGACGAGTTTGTCGGGGAAATGGCCTGAAGACCATTCCACTGACAGGAAAAGCCGCTCAAGCGCTTCGCTGCTGAAACCATGTTGTAGAACTCCACGATGTGAAAGCCGCAGCGGTTGACGTAGAAGTGGAAATTCCAAACCGCCGGTTGTCAAGCCCCATTATACCACAGCTTCCCGCAAAAAGAGAGGTGATATTTCGCAACGTAATGCTTAAACTGATACAAAACGATAATTGCCTCTTTACAATTGCGGCGTTTTCGTGTACAATGGTTTTGAGCACATAAAGGTATGCTTATACCACCAATCGACGAGGCAAGAAAGGAAGGTTCTCATGGCGAACAAGTCGAACTCAGGAAAGCAGCTGACGCTGTTCAACCTGCCGTGGCCGATCTTTTTGATCATCACGGCCGTCGTGCTGATTGCCACCTACCTGGGCGTGCTGCCCGCGGGCATGGCCGGATGCTTTGCGTTCATGATCGTGCTGGGCACCATACTCGGCTGGATCGGCGACCACACCCCCATCATCAAGGACTTCCTCGGCGGCGGGGCCATCGTGTGCATCTTCGGCTCGGCGCTGCTGGTGTACTTCAACATACTGCCGAAGAAGATCGGCGTGGATGAGGAGACCGGCAAGGCCATCTACAACATGTTCCTGCCGTTTGCCAACGCCAAGGGCGCTTCCGACCTGGTGGGCAACATCGGCACCTTCTTCAAGACCGAGGGCGGCTTCCTGGATTGGTACATCGCCGCGCTGATCACCGGCTCCATACTGGGCATGAACCGCAAGCTGCTGATGAAGGCGGCGGCCCGCTACTTCCCCGCCATCTTCGGCGGCCTGATCCTGGCCTTCGCGCTGTGCTGCGGCGTGGCCGCCATCATGGGCTACCCGGTGATGAACGCGCTGCTTCTGATCGCCCTGCCCATCATGGGCGGCGGCATGGGCGCCGGCGCCACCCCGCTGTCCAAGATCTTTGAGAGCAGCAGCAGCATGAGCGCCGCGGAAGCGCTGTCGGTCATGACCCCCGCCGTGGCCATCGGCAACGCCGTGTCCATCGTGCTGGCCGGCATACTGGTGAAGGTCATCAGCGGCAAGCTGAACGGCAAGGGCCAGCTGATGCAGTCCGGCTCCATCGACCCGAAGGAGCTGGAGATCAGCCCCGAGATGCAGGCCAAGCGCGACAATCTGTCCTTGGCGAACCTGGGCATCGGCCTTCTGACCTCCGGCGCGTTCTTCGCCTGGGGCTTCATACTCGCCGGCGTGTGGAAGGCGCTGGTTCCCAGCATCACGATCCACGCCTACGCCTGGATGATCATCACCGTCGCCATTTGCAAGATCGCCAACATCGTGCCCGAGCGCATCGAGATCGCCTGCTATCAGTGGTTCCAGTTCATCATGAAGAACCTGACGAACATGCTGCTGGTGGGCATCGGCATCTGCTACCTGGACATCGGCACGGTCATCTCCTCCTTCAGCATCACCTATTTGCTGCTGTGCGCGGCCACCTGCATCGGCGCGTTCGTCGGCGCGGCCGTCGTCGGCAAGTTCGTGGGCTTCTATCCCTTTGAGTCCGGCATCACCGCGGGCCTGTGCATGTCCAACATGGGCGGCACCGGCGACGTGGCCGTGCTGTCCGCCGCCGACCGCATGGAGCTGATGCCCTTCGCACAGATCTCCTCCCGCCTGGGCGGCGCGATCATACTGCTGCTCGCGAGCCTCATGCTCTCGGTGCTGGCGCAGTTCATCGTCACGTCCAATCCCGAGGCCGCGCAGGCCGCGCTCAGGACCGTCGTGGACGCCGCCAAGGCGCTTGGATGATCGCATTGACCCCATGAGTTTTCCCCAGGGTCCGGCTTCGCGCCGGGCCCTTTGTCGTGGTTACACAAGTTTTTCTTTATCATTTTACCCTTTTCTGCTATAATGGGCTGCATTGGGGCGCTTGTACTTCCCGCCGGTTTGTGATAACATATTATAGATAGGATTTTTACCGCCGGGGCACGCGGCCCGCCAAAGGAGCGCAGACCCATGAAAACCGCACTGATCATTCCCGCCTACAAGCCCGACGAAAAGCTGTTGGGGCTGCTGGCACGATTTGCAGGCAACGACGCCTTCGCGCCCGTCGTGGTGGACGACGGCAGCGGCGCGGACTACCGGGCGATATTCGACGCCCTGCCCGCAGGCGTCACGCTGCTGCGCCACCCGCAGAACCGGGGCAAGGGCGCCGCGCTGAAGACAGCCTTTGCCCACGTGCTGGCGCACATGCCCGAATGCGACCAGGCCGTCACCGCCGACGCGGACGGCCAGCACCGTTATGAGGACATACTGCGCGTGTGCGAAACCGCCCGCAGTCGCCCGGAGGCGCTGGTGCTGGGCAGCCGGAAGTTCGACGGCAGCGTGCCGCTGCGCAGCCGCTTAGGCAACGGCGTCACCCGCCACGTGTTCTCCATCGCCAGCGGCGTGAAGGTGTTCGACACCCAGACCGGCCTGCGGGCCTTCGGGCGGGAGGCCATGGCGCGCTTCTGCCAGGTGCCCGGCGACCGCTACGAGTACGAGATCAACATGCTGCTCACGGCGGCCCAGTCCGGCATGCCGGTGGTGGAGGAGTGGATCGAGACGGTGTACCTGAACGACAACGCCTCGTCCCACTTCAACCCGTTCCGGGATTCGCTGAAGATCTACCTGTGCATACTGAAGTTCAGCGCCTCGTCGCTGCTGTCCTTCATCATCGACTACCTGCTGGCGCTGCTGCTGAAGGCGCTGACCGCGTCCTGGCCCGCGGCGGTGTCGCTGAACTTCAGCGTGATCGTGGCCCGGCTGATCAGCGGCACGGTGAACTTCACCGTGAACCGCAAGGTGGTGTTCAAGGGCAACGAGACGCTGGGCCGGGCCATCGTGAAGTACGTGGCGCTGGCCGCCGCGATCCTGGCGCTGAACCTTGCGCTGATGCACCTGTTCACGTCGATGGGCTGGCCCTTCGCGCTGGCCAAGATCGTCACCGAGGTGCTGCTGTTCTGCCTGAGCTTCGTGGTGCAGGGCAAGTTCGTGTACCGGGGCAAGACCAATAAAGGAGCATGAGCCGGGTGAAGAAGCACAAGAAGAGAAGGCCCTGGCTCAGCCGCCAGCTGCGCCGGCGTCCCCGGCCGGTGTGGGTGCTCGTACTGTGCGACGCGCTGCTGCTGGGGCTGGGGCTGGTGACGTTCGCGCTGTTTCACCACGTGCTGCCCCGGCACGAGCAGTCCGTGGGCATCGTCACCACCCGCGAATCCCTGATGGCCGCCCGCAGCCAGGCGGATGAAGTGCCGCGGCCGACGGACGCGCCGGCGGCAGAGGCCGCGACCATGGCGCCCGCCGCGCCTGAAGGGACAGCGGAAGCGCCCGCGCCCACCGAGACGCCGGACCCCGACGCGCCCAAGCGCAGCGTGCACACCACCGAGAACATCGGCTGGTTCGGCAACCGCTTCCCGGACAAGTTCACCGACGGCGAGGTCATCATCACCGACGACAGCTACAAGAGCAGCCATGTGAACATCACGCTGCAGCGCCACAAGAAGCCCGGCCTGGCCTTCTACGTGGCGGACATCTACATCAAGGACATCATCAGCCTGAAGACCGTGTTCGCCGAGGACACCTTCTCCCGGGGGCTGCGCGAGTCGGTGGTGTCGATGAACAAGCGGGTCGGCGGCGTCATCGCCATCAACGGCGACTTCTACGGCTGCCGCGCCGACGGCTTCGTGATGCGCAACGGCGAGCTCTACCGCAAGGACACCCGCACCAAGCGGGACGTGGGCGTGCTGTACTGGGACGGCACGATGGAGACCTTCTCGCCCTCCCAATTCGATATCGACGAGGCCATCGCCAGGGGCGCCTGCCAGATCTGGAACTTCGGCCCGCGGCTGCTGGACGAGAACGGCGAGGCCATGACCAAGTTCAACTCCGACGTGTGGGGGCTCAACCCCCGCACGGCGCTGGGCTACTTTGAGCCGGGGCACTACTGCTTCGTGGTGGTGGACGGGCGCACCGACAAGTCCAAGGGCATGGAGCTGAAGGACCTGTCCAAGCTGATGCACGGGTTGGGCTGCGTGCGCGCCTACAACATGGACGGCGGCAACACCTCCGTGATGGTGGTGGGCGGCAAGGCCGTGAGCAACCAGAGCGGCAAGGGCCGCATCACCAGTGATGCCATCGTCATCGTGGACAACTGATTTTCGGGAGGAAACGCTATGTTACGCAAGCTGCTTCCCCACCTCGCCATCGTCATGTCCTGCATGTACGCGGTGTTCTTCGGCATCGACCGGGTCAACTCCGCCATGGCCTTCATCGAAAACGACATCACCAAGTGGCTGCTGCTGGCGCTGTGCCTGATCTCGATCGCAAACGCGGTGCTGGTGATCATAGATGACAGGGAGCGCGAGCGCCGCCGCCGGGCGCGGGCGAAGAAGCGCGCCCGCGCCGGCGGGGCGAGGTGACCGGGCCTATGGATTACACCGCCATGGAGCAATACTGGGTGTGGCTGAGCAGCGTGGAGGGCATCGGCCCCAAGCGCTTCTACCGGCTGATCACTCTGTACGAGGACGCCCGGAACGTCTGGGACGCCCTGGGGGGCCTGCTGACGCCGCCGGACATGCGCGCGCTGGGCCCGGTCACGCTGAACCATCTGCGCGCCGCCCGGAGCGAGGAATACTTCTACCGGCTGTTCGACCGGCTGGAGCAGGGCGGCATACGCGCCGTCACGCGGCTGAGCGACGCCTATCCTGCGGCCCTGACCAGCATCTACGACCCGCCTCCGACGCTCTACGTGCGGGGCGAGGGCGACCTGAACGGCGAGCGCTTGTTCGCCGTGGTGGGCTCGCGGCGCTGCACCCGCGACGGGCAGCGCGCTGCCCATGACATCGCGAAGGGGCTGGCCGAAAACGGCGTGACCGTCGTCAGCGGCATGGCCCGGGGCATCGACTCCTGCGCCCACCAGGGCGCCCTGGACGGGCACGGGCCCACCGTCGCCGTGCTGGGCTGCGGGGTGGACGTGGTCTATCCCCCGGAGAACGGCCCGCTGATGCAAGAGATCATCGACAGCGGCGGGGCCGTCGTCTCCGAGCTCGTGCCGGGCACGACGCCCAACCCGGGCAACTTCCCCGCCCGCAACCGCATCATCAGCGGCCTGTCGTCGGGCACGCTGCTGGTGGAGGGCGCGAAGGCCTCCGGCGCGATGATCACGGTGAACCTGGCGCTGGAGCAGGGCCGGGACGTGTTCGCGATCCCCGGCGGCATCTATTCGCCGCTGAGCGTCGCCCCCAACCGGGTGATCGTGGACGGCGCGATACCGGTGCTCAGCGCCTGGGACATCCTCGAATACTACCGCTGGGCCCAGCGCCCCTCGGGCAATGAGGCCCCCGAAGCCATCCGCCGCGAGCCGCTGGAGCCGGACGACGAGGCCATCGCGGCACCGCTGCGGATCGAAGCGCTGTCCTTTGAGGAATTGGTCGCCGCCACCGGTTTTTCGGCGGCAAAATTAAATTCCCACTTGACAATGCTGGAACTTCGGGGAATAATAGAAAAGGTGCCGGGCGGAATGTACCGGGCATGTCACTAATCGGAAAGAGAGCGTCGAACCGGAACGGGCGTCCCCTGTTCCCTGTTCCCCGTTCCCTGTTCCCCATTTCGGAGGAAAATATGGCAAACAAGCTCGTCATCGTCGAATCGCCGGCCAAGGCAAAGACCATCGGAAAGTTCCTGGGGCGCGGCTTCAAGGTAGAGGCCTCCCAGGGTCACGTCCGGGACCTGCCCAAGAGCCAGATCGGCGTGGAAGTGGACAATAACTTTGAACCCAAGTACATCACCATCCGCGGGCGCGGCGACATACTGAGCAAGATCCGCAAGGAAGCGCGCTCCGCCAGCAAGATCTACCTCGCGACCGACCCGGACCGCGAGGGCGAGGCCATCTCCTGGCACCTGGCCAACGTGCTGGGCATCGACGAGGACTCCGCCTGCCGCATCGAGTTCCACGAGGTGACCAGCAAGGCCGTGAAGGCCGCGGTGAAGAGCCCGCGGAAGATCAACATGGACCTGGTCAACGCCCAGCAGGCCCGCCGCGTGCTGGACCGCCTGGTGGGCTACAAGATCAGCCCGATACTGTGGCAGAAGGTCAAGAAGGGCCTGAGCGCCGGGCGCGTGCAGTCCGTGGCCACCAAGATCATCTGCGACCGCGAAAATGAGATCGAGGCCTTCATCCCCGAGGAATACTGGACGCTGAGCACCACCTTCACCATCGGCAGCGCCCAGGTCGCGGCCCGCTACACCGGCGTCGGCGACGAGAAGCACGAGCTGAAGAGCCGCGCCGACGCCGACGCGGTCATCGAGCGCTGCAGGGGCGCGAAGTTCACCGTGTCCGCCATCCGGCGCAGCGAGCGCCGGCGGCTGCCCGCGCCGCCCTTCACCACCTCGAACCTCCAGCAGGAGGCCAGCCGCAAGCTGGGCTTCTCCACCCAGAAGACCATGCAGATCGCCCAGCAGCTCTACGAGGGCGTGGAGCTGGCCGGCGAGGGCTCCCAGGGCCTGGTGACCTACATCCGCACCGACTCCACCCGCATCGCCGACGAGGCGCTGGACGCCGTGCGCGCGCTGATCCTCGACAGCTGGGGCCCGGACTATCTGCCCGAGAAGCCCAACGTGTACAAGACCCGCAAGAGCGCCCAGGACGCCCACGAGGCCATCCGCCCCACCGTGGTGGACCGCAGGCCCGAGGCCATCAAGGCCTCGCTGTCCCGGGATCAGTACCGGCTGTACAAGCTGATATTCGACCGCTTCGTGTCCAGCCAGATGACCCCGGCGCTGTACGACACGCTGTCGGTGGACATCGACGCGGAAAACGTCGCGCGGTTCCACTTCAACGGCCAGAAGCAGCGCTTCGCGGGCTTCACCGCCGTGTACGTGGAAAGCGTGGACGACCCCCAGGAGGAGGCCGAGAACGGCAGCCTGCCGGAGCTCACCGAGGGCATGGCCG
>JAFYBB010000379.1 GCA_017540445.1 Clostridia bacterium
GCCACGGCGATGACGCCGTAGGACAGGAAGGCGCGGAAGTACTCGCCCACCGCGGAATCGCCGAACATGACCGAGGCCGCGCTCTGGGCCGTGATGAACAGCGAGTGGAACAGGAACGTGCCCACCAGCGCCTGCAAATTCGTCGCCCGGTCGATGGACGCGCCGCCCACCAGGATCGCCGCGCCGGCGTACAGGCCCACCTGCTCGTGGGCCGCGTAGGTCTGGAAGGTGCCGATGCCGTCGGACTGCATGAACATGATCTGGCCCCAGCCGGCCAGCACCGTGGAGATCATGATGGCGATCACGCGGGTGCGGTCCACATTGATGCCGGAGGCGTTGGCCACGGTCTGGCTCTGGCCCACGGCGCGGAACTTCTGGCCCAGGCGGGTGCGCATGATCGTGGAGTTGAACAGGCACAGCAGCAGTATCAGCATCCAGGTCACCAGCGGCAGCCGGATCACGCGGCCGTGGCTGCCGTTGAACACCGCCGCCACGGGCGGCAGGCTGAACACGAGGGCCAGCGCCGCCGCAAGCGACAGCGACACCGCCAGGCGCTTTACGGAGATGGTCTTGCGCAAATACTGCACCACGGCCAGCGCCGCCAGCACGGCGGCGAAGACGTACAGCGCCGTCAAAAACGGGATGTGGGCGATGCCGTCCACGGCCGTGTACAGGCCCACCTGGCCGGTCAGGTTCAGCGTGTTCTGCACGCCGGACGCGCCGACGATGGTCACGTTGCTGTTCAGCGGTATGATCGTGCCGAATATGAACAGGAACAGCAGCTGGTACGCGCCGTTGGCGAAGTAGCCCAGGATCAGCGAGCCGATGGTCTCCTGGCCCTTCATCTTGTTCAGGAGCTTGCCGATCAAAAAGCCGAAGAACGCGCCCAGGGGCAGCGTGATGGCCGCGGCCAGCAGGATGCCGGGCACGCCGGACACGCCCCAGTTGATGGTCAGCAGCAGGCCGATCTGGGCCGCCATCGCGCCGATGGTGATGGCGAAGTTGATGCCCATGCCGGCGATGATCGGTATGATCAGCGCCAACACGATGAACGCGTTGCGGTTCAGGCGCAGCAGCAGCTGGCTGGCCACGTAGTTGATGTCCAGCCCGGACACGACGATGAACAGCGTGCTCAGCGCGATGAACAGATAGGTTACCGCGTATTTGCTGACGTGGGCCAGCACCTTGTTTTGATTAGTCACGACGGGCACCTCCACTCTGCGTCAGGGCATACAGTATGATGCCGTTTGAAATCATGATGCGCATGACCTCGCTCAGGCCGCCGCCCGCCACCACGGAGTTGGCGATCTGCTGGCCGAACACCAGCACGCCCTCGAACAGGAACACGCCGATCAGCACGTGGCTGACCCGGGCCTTGCTCACCGTGGCGCCGCCGATCAGTATGGCGCTGGCGGCGATGAAGCCCAGCTGGCGCGGCGCGGTGTAGAGCTGCGCGTAGCCGAAGGCCTGGGAGTAGATGACGATGCCCACCGCCGCGATCATCGTGGACAGCACCGTGCCCACCGTGCGCATGTGGTTGACGTTGATGCCGCTGGCTTCGGCGAAGCGGGGGTTGGAGCCCGCCGCCGTCATGGCGATGCCGGTGCGGGAGCGGGAGAACAGCCACATGATGAAGCAGCAGACGCCCAGGAACAGCAGGCCGCCCGTGGGCACGTTGATGCCGAACACCTTAAAGCTGAGGAACTTGTCCAGCAGGTGGGCGAAGCTGCCCAGCAGGCTGTGGGTGACGCGCAGGCCGCGGCCGCTCAGCAGCCATATGATCTTCGGGTTGTTGAAGGGCAGCATCATCCAGCCGATGCACATCAGCGACACGAACGAGAAGCCCACGTAGGTGGAGATCGTCATCTCGTTGCCCTTCATGCGGTTCAAAAGCTTCGAGTAGGCCCAGCCCAGCGGCAGCGAGAACACCGCGCCGCTCAGGCAGGCGAACAGCAGCGCCGCAAAGCTCGTCATGTTGAACTGCAGCGACAGCACGATGCCCAGAAGTCCCGAGATGCAGCCGATGGTCATGCCCATGTTCAGGCCGATGCCGCACTGTATGCCCGGCATCATCGCCAGCACCAGCACGCCGTACATCGTCATGCGCTCCAGCACGTTGCCCAGCATCATGCGCACGCTGATGTTGTACAGCTCCGCCAGCAGGCACAGGTAGATGAAGAACAGCGCGATGATCGTGCGGGGCACGCCGAAGCGCTGGGTCAGCGTCTTCCAGAAGAACAGCACCAGGCCCAGGAGCAACAGCGCGATGCTGCCCAGCAGCAGCGCCTCGGCCAGCGAGGCCAGCTTCAGCGTCTTGCTGGCGCCGCCCGTCAGGGCCGCGTCGCCGCCCCGGGCCATGTAGGTGTCGTAGAGGGTGCTGAAATCCAGGCTGCCCGGCCAGAGCACCTTCTCCAGGCTCACGCGCAGCGAATCCTGCAGGTTGCCGGTCAGTCCGCCCAGGTCGGGGATGATCCTGACCAGCTGCACGTTCAGCGCGTCGAAGGCCGCCTCGTTGTCCTGCTGCTCCTTGGCCAGCTCGTCGGTGGGAATGAAGTAGCTGTAGTCCGCCAGCGTCTCGCCCACGGTCTCGGCGCCCTCGTCGGTCGCCGCCTCCTCGGGCACGGTCTCGCCGTTCTCCGCCGCCGCGATGTGCTTGGCCGCGGTCTCCAGCAGCGCGTCCCTGAAGCGCTCGTTGCCGCTCAGCTCCGGCAGCTCCGCCGCCAGCTTCTCCCACAGCGCGTCGCCCTCGAGGCCGGAATACTCGGTCCAGTCGGCGATGGCGCCGGTCATCATCGAGGCCAGCTGCCCCTGCTGCTCCGCCTCCTCGCGGGCCAGCTGGGCGGCGGCCATGTCCTTGGCCAGCTTGACGAAGCCCGGCTGCAGGTGAGCGTTGCCCTCGCTCTTGATCGCCGGGGCGACCTTGGCCAGCGCCTCGATGATCGCGGCGTCGTCCATGCCCTCGGCGGCCGTCTCGCGCCAGTTGGAGATGTTGTCCACCAGCTGGACGTAGATCTCGGCGTAGGCGGCCTTCTCCCGGTTCTCCAGCTGGCCGGAGGTGGCCAGCACGCTCTCCATGCTCTCGATGGCGCTCTCCAGCGCCGCCTCGTCCTCGACCACGGGGTTGTTGTACAGCTTCTCCGCCTCGGCGCGGGCCTCCTCCATCGCGGCGTCGCAGATGCTGTTGACCTCGTCCAGGCCGCGCTTGCGGAAGTTCTTGTCCGCGCGCAGCTCCTTCAGCTTCGCGGACCGGGCCGTCTGGGCGATGTTGTCCACCAGGCCCTCGGTGGCCGCGTGCAGCACCGCGCTGGTGCGCATCCGGTCCAGATTGGCCCGGGTGGAGGCGCTGCCGCGCAGCACATAGCCGCTGATTGAGGCGATCAGCATGACGCCGGCGAGCACGAACAGCACGATCGACGTGATGAATCGGCTGCCCCTCTTCTTCGCGGTCTTTTCCACGACCTTTTCGCTCATGCCCGCTCACCTTCCTTTGCTCTCTTTCCCGACATCGCCAGGCCAAAGGCCGTGTCGGAATCCTCCGCCTTCAGTATGTCCACGACCCTGCCCTCGGCGACGATGGCGATGCGGTCGCAGATGCTGCGCAGCTCCTGCAATTCGGAGGAGACCATGACGATGGTCATGTCCCGTTCGCGGTTCAGCTTGACCAGCGTCTCCAGCACCAGCTGCTTCGCGCCGATGTCGATGCCGCGGGTGGGCTCGGACACGAACAGGAACTTCGGGTTCATCGTCAGCGCCCTGGCCACGCACACCTTCTGCTGGTTGCCGCCGGACAGCGTGCCCACCGGCTGCGTGGGCGACGTGCAGCGGATGTCCAGCTCCCTGATCATGTCCTCGGCGTGCTTGCGGATGGCCCGGGCGTCCTTCTGGCGCAAAAACGGCTTCAGGAAGTCCCCGTGGACCTGCATGGCGGTGAACACGATGTTGTCCTCGATGGACTGGTCCAGCAGCAGGCCCACGCCGCGCCGGTCCTCGCTGACCATCGCCAGGCCCGCCTTCAGCACGGCCTCGGCGTCGCCCAGGGGGAGCTTCTGGCCGTTGAAGGTCACCTCGCCCCGGGCCTCGTACAGGCCCATGATGCCGTTGGGAATGCCGATCTTGCCCTGGCCGGCCAGGCCGCCGATGCCCAGGATCTCGCCCTCCTGCACGTCCAGGTCCACGCCCCGGTCCACCTCGCCGGGCATGTTCACCCACAGGTCGCGGATGCTCATGGCGGTGCCGCCGGTCAGCTGCCGCGCGCTCTTGTCCACGTGGATGACGCCCTCGCTGCCGCGGCCGATCATCAGCCCCGCCAGCTCCTCCGTGGTGGTATCGCTCTTCGCCAGCGTGGTCACCAGCGTGCCGTCGCGCAGTATCGTGACGGTATCCGCGGCGTCCATGACCTCGTCCAGGCGGTGGGTGATGAATATGATGGCGATGCCCTGGGCCGCGATCTTCTTCATCACGTCCAGCAGCTGCTGGGCCTCGCTCTCGGTCAGCACGGCGGTGGGCTCGTCGAACACCAGCAGCTTCATGCCCGACTTGTCGATCTCGCGGGCGATCTCGATGAACTGCATGTGGCCGATGGGCAGGCCGCTGACCAGCGTGTACTCCTCGATGCTCATGCCCACGGCGTCCAGCGCCTTGCGGGCGTCGGAAGCCATGGCGGAGCGGTTCAGAAACTCCAGGTTCTTGCCCAGCACCCGGCTGACGGGCCAGGGCTTGGTGATCTCGCGGTTCAGCTTGATGTTGTCGGTGACGCTGAAGCCGGGGATCAGCATGAATTCCTGGTGCACCATGCCGATGCCCTTCGACATAGCGTCCATCGGCGAGGCGATGCGAACGCTCTGGCCGTCGAATATGACCTCGCCCTGAAAGCCCCCGGTGGTGTGGATGACCGGCATGCCGAACAGCACGTTCATCAGCGTGGACTTGCCCGCGCCGTTCTCGCCCAGCAGCGCGTGGATCTCGCCCGGGCGGATGCGCAGCGTCACGTCCTTGAGCACGGCGTTGGAACCATACACCTTGGTGATGTGGTTCATTTCCAGCACAAATTCGTTTGCCAACAGTTACAACTCCTTCCCGTCACAGGAAACGGCAGATTATCAGACAGGCGCGCCTGTCATTAAATGAGGAATTAGGAATGAGGAATGAGGAATTCCGCCGGAATTTCTCGCTCCTCATTCCTGATTACTCATATCGTCCCATAAAGAAAGCCGTCCGGAACGCCGGAAGCCGGTGTCCCGGACAGCTTTGGTCCATCAGGAGAATCAGCCCACGTAGTCCGCGAAGTTGATGGGCTCCAGGGCGATCAGCAGGTAGTTCGGATACTCGGTGCCGGCGGCGTCCACATAGGCGCCCAGCTCGATCTCGCTGCCCGCGGCGCTGGCCATGCACTGGTTCAGCACGTCCATGTCCACCTTGCCGTTGGTCTTGCCCTCGGCATAGGCCTGAGCGTACTGGAAGCCGGCGTTGATCATGCACATGTTGACCGGCAGGCTCCAGGTGGAGAAGCGGCCCACGGCGTCATGCTCGTTCAGGTAGTTGGCCAGGTTCTTGATGGCGCCGTTGATGTCGCCATAGGTGGCGGTCAGGCCGAAGGCCTCCTGGAAGCCGTGATAGGGGCTGGGGCAGCAGGGCAGCGCATAGTAGGCGTTCGGCTGGTTCACGATCGCCTGCTGCAGGGCCACCTGCAGGCCGCAGTTGGTGCAGTAGAAGCACACCTTCTTGCCGGCGTACTCCTCCATGACCTTCGGGATGTCCTCCAGAACGGCCGCCTGGGCACCGGACATGCCGGCGTCGCCGGTCGGGTCGGGGCAGTCGCGCTCGACGAACTCGATGCCGTAGCCCTCGGCGGTGGCCTTCATGGCGTCGCGCTTGGCCACGATGGTCTCATAGGACAGGTGACGGGCGAAGCTGTAGTGCACCAGCACGTCGCAGCCCCACTGGCTGGCCAGGTCAGCCACCTGGTAGCCGCAGCCGATCTCGTCGTTGGCCAGCACGATGTCGCTGACGGCGGAGATGTCGGCGGGATCCTCGGCGGGCACGCCGGAGATCAGCAGGATGTCGTCGCGGCCCATGTCGCCCTTGATCTGGGTGAAGGCGGCGGTAGCGCCCTGCACGGCCTGCACGAAGATGATGGCCTTGACGTCGGGGTCGCTGGCGAAGGCGATCAGCTTGGAGATGGTCGTCTCGACCTCGGAGGAGAAGGCGTCGGGATAGGTGTCATGCAGCACCACGCCGGGATACTGCTCCGCCAGGGAATTGGCGGCGTAATACTCTTCCTCGCCCTGAGAGGTGGTGCCGGTCATGATGGCGATCTTGTACGCCGGAGCGTCCGCCATCGCGACGGTGAACAGGCCCAGTACCATCAGCATAGCAATGAGCAGCGCAATCAGTTTCTTCATGGTTTACCCTCCTTGAAATGTTCCTCGTTCTGTATTGCCAACAGGCGTCCTGCCTGTCAGTAATCGCATCTGCATAGTTATCCATGCCCGCATTAAAACACATGAACTATTATAGGAGTTGCGCCGGCATTTGTCAATAGAACAACCCGCCCTTTGGACCCATATTTAGATGTTCTTAACACACAGTAAATTCCCAAAGTAACGTCCACAGTGGACGAGGGGGTGGAAGTTAGACTGGGAAACGGAGAAGGGGTAGACTTAAGTCTGGGAAAAAACACAAAGGAGGACATCCCATGCCAGATTTGAAGAAGCCCAACACCTGCAA
>JAFYBB010000380.1 GCA_017540445.1 Clostridia bacterium
AATAATCTGTGAATGCGGGATTATTTGGAAGCCGATGGCATACGATATTATTGTTGGCGAATAGTATAATCACCCCAAAGGATAACAACGATCCCGGCACGATACCGGGCGTAGTTGTCCTTGCTTTTATATTTCCATTCCAATTTGCTCCGGCGCTGCCGATTCTGTCGGGCGGTATTGAACGTCCAGGATCGCATTCCGCAAAAGATCGCCCGCGCTGTATTTCGGATTGATCCAGTCCGGCACCATATTCGAGGGGAACGCCCATGGTTCCCCGTGTTGTGTGAAACGGGATAAGAACTGGTATATTACAGCCCCGGGGATTGTGAATCTCCCCGGGGCCTCGTTGCTATATTTATTCCTCGAATAACGGCGCGAGCGCTTCCTGATTTTCCTGCAGCGCCTGCAATACCCACTCGCTCCAGTGGCGGGCGTCTGTGTCGCTATCGCCGAATACGTAGTCCTCCTGACCATAGTCGATCACGTCGAAGCCTGGGACGGCCTTGCTTGCTCCCTTGGTGCGGTAGGCCATGCCGTCCGCCAGGGAGAAGGATACATTGCCTTCGCCGTCAATGCTGACCCAATCACTCAGATCTGTGCCCGTCGCGGATTCAGCCGTGCCGTTGGCAGTCTGAGGCTCGGCCTCGGCCTTCACGGTTTCGACGCCGCTGACATATTCGCCATACATCATGTCCACCCACAGCGGCAGGCTGTTGCCAAGCACCTCGCTGGGTACATGGCCGCCGTCCCACTGCCATTCAATCGTGGCGTCGATACCCGCGTTCAGCGCGGCCAGTTGGAGATTCAGCGAGTTGAACATGGAAATGTCGCCTTCCACCGCGCCGCACACAATGCGCATCCAGGTGGGATTGGCCGTGCCTTCTGCGCCGATGTAGTTCAACGGGTTGTAGAGATCCACGATATTCTTGCCATAGGCGTCTCCCGCCTGTATCTCGGCGATGTCCGCTTCATACGCGGCCAGCATTTCCGCATAGCTGGAATAATTCTTTGAATTGGTGCTGCTTCCGGCGGCTTGGGTTGTACCCGCATCAGGCGTACCCACATCCATTTCGTCGCCGCTGCTGTTCTCGGCCACATCGGCGTTGTCAAAGCTGCGTTCGGAAGATTCCGATTCAGCCCCGTCCATGTCGGAGGGCATTTCGCCATTGCCAGGGCCGCCCATGCCGCCGTCCGGAGGCGTGCCGCCAGGGCCACCGTTTCCGCCGCGTCCTCCGCCGAAGTCCACCGCGCCGTTCATGCCGCTGGGGCCCATCATGCCGCCGCGACCACCCATGCCACCGGTGCTGCCCTTGGCATAGCGTCCTTCGATGAACGCCTGCGCCTTATCGGCGGTGGTCATAGCCGCCACGGCCTCATCAGATAGGGCGACGCCATCTGCGTCAAACCAAGTCCAGCCTTCCGCGTAGTCCAGGTTATCCACATACCACTGCAGGTTCTCGGTCAGCTCGGTAAGATACAGGTCGATGTAGCTGCCGCCGTAGCCGTTGGTTTCCGGATACTTCTCCACATCGTATTCGATGGTCAGGCTGACGGTGCTGTTCAGTTCTCCATCGCCGTCCAGGTCGAAGCCAACCTTCGCTTCCTCAACGGTCAAATTCTGGCCGTTAATGTATTCCATATACTCCTGGGAGAGCACTTCCGCCAGCGCCTGCTGGAAGTCGGTGTTGAAATTGAAATCGGGATTCATCGTATATTCCAGAGACATTGCCATGTCGGCCTCGTACAGCGAGGTGATGGCGCTGTAAGCGACGCAGCCCCACGCGCCGTCGGAGAGCTCGACCTCCTGGCCGTCAATGGTGACGGTGGTGCAGTAGCTGCCGTCTTCGTTCCGGTATACGCCCACCGCACCCACTTCGATCTGATAATCATAGAAGTCCGGGTTGTTGCTGGTCGCCGCGAACATGGCCGCGTGCGCGCCGCCGCCAGAACCGCCAGTGGAGACCCAGTAGTCCACGCTGCCAGGCAGGTTGCCCAGCAGAATGTTGTACTTCACATAGCGGGTCGCCGCCTTCTGATCCACCAGGCAGCTCGGTGCGTCGCCGGTATACACAGTCTCTCCGGCTTCATTGGTATAGCTGTCCTGCTTGCCGCGATTACCGCAGGCCACGTTGATGTATCCCTCGGCGGCATAGGTCGTGGCGGCGGTCGTGTTGCTGGAATTGCCGTAGCCCGCCGCGCCGGTATTAAGGATCACGGGAGCGGTGGCGGCGGTGTAGATCTGGCCATTAGTGCTGGTGATCTCGGCCTCATAGTCGATCACCAGACTGCCCTTCACGGCTTCGGTCGCGGTTTCCGCCGTCACATCCGCAACGCCGTCGCCATCCGTATCAATGCCGGTAACATATGCGCCAGGCACACAGACCGACACGCCTTCCTCATTCTCGATCATTGGATTGGTGACCGCGATGACGACGGAGAGCACCCAGGCGTCCGCGCCGGAATTGTATGTCCATTCCTGATCCGGATTATTGGCCAGGTTCAGCGCCGCCTCGATGGCTTCCTTGTCGGAAGCGGCGGATTCCTCCGCGAAGCAGACGCAGGATGAGGCCAACAGGATCATCGCCAACAGAATCGACAATAGTTTCTTCATAGCATTTTCCTCCTGTCATGACAACGGTTTTGACCGCTGTGCTGCTTTCAAGTATGGGCATAGTATATCAGGAGAACCTTAAAAAAAGTTTAAAAGAATCAAACTAAATTGACGATGTCTTTCTATCCGTATACGGATTACACGAATTACACGGATTACACGCCGTACACGCGGTACACGGCAAATCCAGAAAAATCCACGGGAATTGAAATCCCGGCGTGGCTGATCCGAAAGATTTACAAACGAACCCGGCCCATGATGCAGGCCCAACCGTGTATTCCTGCGGAATACGGGGGATGAGGGCGGCAATGGGCCGGGTTTTGCATAAAGAAAAGCGAACCCATCATTTCTGATGAGCTCGCTTGCAGCATCTATTGTCGATGCTGATGGCGCGGGAAACAGGACTTGAACCGTATTCTCTGAATGCCAAACCCTTTGGTATTACGGCATTTTCAAATCTTCATGTCTCCTTTTGGCGATTTTCGTGTCTCCTTTTTTGAGAGCGTTCGGTTTGGTAGATCCCATGAGAATGCTGCCAAACAAATAATTAACATTTACCCAAATATCACTCATATATTTTCATCATAAACCTGGCAGAATTGGAATCCGCGCAGTTCCTCATTGGATCAGGAATTTCGCAATTACCAGGCTCCGCCGCTGGTCATACGGATTGAAGATCAGACCGCCGATAATGCAACAGCCCCTTCTCCCATATTGTACCGAAGTGAGAATTCTTATTGAATGGGCTATTCTGTTGAAGGATACCTATTGATTCCATGGCCTGTTTGGTGTTATAATCAGTACAATAATATGTATACTGGGAGGATGTGTCATGTCCGAAAGCAACGCGGGTCCCGCCGCCGACAAGAAGCTCGTTCTGCTGGTCGAGGATGAAGTCGTCAATCGTGAAATGCTGGGCTTTATCCTGCAGGATCAGTATGAGCTGCTGTGCGCCGAGACAGGAGAAACGGCGATCAACATCATTTGCGCGCAGGAGCGCCCGCTGAGCCTGGTGCTGCTCGATCTGAACCTTCCCGATCTGCACGGTCTGGACATTCTGCGCCGGCTGAAGCGGGAGGGCCGTCTGGACCAGCTGCCCGTGATCGTGCTGACCGCTGACAAGGAGGCGGAGGTCGAGAGCCTGACCATCGGCGCGAGCGACTTCATCCCCAAGCCGTATCCGAGGCCGGAGGTGATCCTGGCGCGCGTGAAGCGCACCATCGAGCTCTCCGAGGGGCGCTTCATCATCGGGCAGACCGAGCGCGACCCGCTGACCGGCCTTTACAACCGGGAGTTCTTCTATCGCTACGCGGAGCAGTATGACGCGCGCCGCCCGGATCAGGTCATGGACGCCATCGTGGTCAACGTCAACCACTTCCACCTGATCAACGAGCGCTACGGACGCCCCTATGGCGACGAGGTGCTCCGGCGCATCGCGGAAAAGGCGCGCGCCCTCGTTCACGACGAGGGCGGGCTGGCGTGCCGCCGGGAGGCGGACACCTTTTTGATCTACTGCCCGCACCGCTCCGATTATACTGACATGCTGGACGCCATCTCCGACGGCGCCGCCGGCGAGGGCAAGGCGGAGAACGTCGTGCGCCTGCGGATGGGCGTCTATCCCAGGGCCGACAGGAGCCTGGACATTGAGCGCCGGTTTGACCGGGCGAAGCTGGCGTCGGACACGGTGCGCAGCACGTTCACAAAGGCGGTGGCCATCTACGACAGCGCGCTGCACGAGTCGGCCATATTCGCCGAACAGCTGCTGATCGACTTCCCGAAGGCCATCGAGGAGGGGCAGTTCCTCGTCCACTACCAGCCCAAGTACGACATTCGCGGCGATCAGCCCGTGCTCAACAGCGCGGAGGCCCTCGTGCGCTGGCAGCACCCGGAGTTCGGAATGATCAGCCCCGGCATATTCATACCGCTGTTCGAGCAGAACGGCCTGATCCAGCAGCTGGACAGCTACGTCTGGCGCGCCGCGGCCGCCCAGATGCGGGATTGGCGCGACCGGCTGGGCATCTTCGTGCCCGTGTCCGTGAACGTGTCCCGCGTGGACATGTACGACCCGAACCTGGTCCAGACCATGCAGGCGCTGGTGCGCGAGCACGGGCTGGCGCAGAAGGAGCTGATGCTGGAGGTGACGGAATCCGCCTATACGGAGGACTCCAACTACATCATCCAGACCGTGGAGGGCTTTCGGAACGTCGGCTTCTTCATCGAAATGGACGACTTCGGCTCGGGCTATTCCTCGCTGAACATGCTGTCCACGCTGCCTATCGACGCCCTCAAGCTGGACATGCAGTTCATTCGCAACGCCTTCAAGAACGGCAAGAACACCAAGATGCTGGCCATCGTGATCGAGATCGCGGCGTCCCTGTCCGTGCCGGTCATCGCCGAGGGCGTGGAGACGGCGGAGCAGCTCTTCACCCTCAAGGCCATGGGCTGCGACATCGTGCAGGGCTACTACTTCTCCAAGCCCGTGCCGCCGGACAAATTCGAGGCGTTCCTGCTCGAAAAGAAGAAGACCGCGAGCGTCGCCGCCCCCGTCGCCACGCGCAAGCTGCGCAGCCTGTCCCACGACCGCTTCACCTACGAGGCCATGCACGATCCGCTAACCGGGCTCTACAACCACAGCGGCTTCGACCTGTATTTACAGGGCGCCGACCTGGAGCACACGGCGCTGGTGCTGGCCGACATCGACGGCTTTGACGACGAGGTGGCGAAGGAGGGGCGCGCGATGGGCGAGCAGATCGTCCGGCGCGCCGCGGAGGCCCTGAAGGACAGCTTCCGATCGTCCGACTGCATCTGCCGCATCTGCGAGGACGAGTTTGCCGTGATCCTCAGCCGGGTCGACAGCGCCCAGAGGGACACGATCTTCGAGAAGATCCGCTCGGCCTGCGACGGGCTGCGCCTGGAAAAGGACGGCGTGCCCGCGGTGTCGCTGAGCGTCGGCGTCGCCTTCGGGGACCGCGAGAATCCGAGCGGGGATATCTTCCACGACGCGGACATCGCGCTGAACCGGGCAAAAAAAGAAAGGCAAAGCCGCTGCGAGATGTATTAGAGCGGTCGCAGATAAACACAACGCATGAAAGCACGATTTGGAGGTGGCATTGAATGACCCTTGAAGACCTGAAGGCCTACGGCGCGAACACGGAGGAAGGCCTGGCCCGGTGCATGAACAACGAGGCGTTTTACCTGAGGATGGTGAACCTCGCGCTGGCGGACAAGAACTTTGACGGATTGAAGCAAGCCATGGACGCCGGGGACGCCCGCGCCGCCTTTGAGGCCGCGCACGCGCTGAAGGGTTCCATCGGCAATGTGGCGCTGACGCCGATCTACCGGCCGGCCTGCGCGCTGACGGAACTGCTGCGCGGCGCGGACGCGCTTCCGGACGGCGGCGGCGCGCTGCTTACCGAGATCATGGCGCAGCGGGAGAAGGCGCTTAAGCTGTAATAATTCCCCGAACCGACCACAGGAAATGTGAGGGATGTACATGGATTCCAATGCGCATACGAAGCTGGGCGCGCGGCTTTCGCCCTTCGGCGCGTGGGCGTTCGCGCTGGGCACGGCGGTGGGCTGGGGCTCGCTGGTGGTGACGGCCAACAGCTATCTGGGGCAGGCGGGCCCGTGGGGCAGCGTGCTGGGCATGGTGGTCGGCGCGCTGATCATGCTGGTCATCGCCCGCAACTATTCGTATCTGATGCAGATCTACCCCGACGCGTGCGGCGCCTACACCTACAGCCGGGAGGTGTTCGGCTACGACCACGGCTTCCTGACCGGCTGGTTTCTGACGCTGACGTACCTGGCCGTGCTCTGGGCCAACGCCACGTCGATCCCGCTGTTCACGCGCTACTTCCTGGGCGGCGTATTGCAGATCGGGAAGATGTACACGATCTTCGGCTACGACGTGTATTTCGGCGAGACGGTGGTGACCATCGCGGCCATCGTGCTGACGGTGCTGCTGTGCACGCGCAGCCACAGGCTGACGGTGAAGCTGATGGAGGTGCTGGTGTGCGTGTTCTTCGCCGGCATCGCGGCGGTGTTCGCCGTTTCGATGCTGGGACTCAAGATCCCCATGCAGCCCCATTACCTGCCCGATTCCGGCGCGATCTCCCAGATCGTCAAGATCGCGGTCATCACCCCGTGGGCGTTCATCGGCTTTGAGAGCATCTCCCACCGCGCGGAGGAGTTCAGCTTTTCACGCTCCAAGATATTCCGCGTGCTCGTGGCGGCGACCGTCGCCACGGCGCTTCTGTACATATTCGTGACGCTCCTGTCGGTCACGGCCTATCCGGAGCGCTACGGCTCGTGGCTGGAATACATCCGCGACCGCGGCAACCTCTCGGGCCTCGAGGCGCTGCCCGGCTTCTACGCCGCGCACCACTACATGGGAGACGCGGGCGTCTGGGTGCTGATGGCCTCGCTGATGGCGCTGATCCTGACCAGCCTCATCGGCAACACCACCTGCCTGAGCCGCCTGCTGTATGCCCAGAGCCTGGACGGCATACTGCCCAAGAAGATTTCCGAGCTGAACGACAAGGGCGTACCGGCCAACGCCATGAAGCTCATCGGCGCGGTATCGGTGCTCGTGCCCTTCGTGGGCCGCACGGCCATCGGCTGGATCGTGGACGTGACCACCCTCGGCGCGACGCTGGTGTACGGCTTCGTCTCCGCCGCGGCCCTCAAGACGGCGAAGCGGCGCCGGGACGGCATCGAAAAGTGGACGGGGCGCGTCGGCCTGTGGCTGATGGTCGGCTTCGGGCTGTATGTGCTTCTGCCGAACCTGATCTCCACCGGCTCCATGGAGCGCGAAACGTACTTCCTGTTCGTGGTCTGGAGCATACTGGGCTTTTTGTTCTTCCGGACCATCCTTCGCCACGACAGGGAAAAGCGCTTCGGCGGGTCGATCGTGGTGTGGATCGCGCTGCTGTCGCTGGTGCTGCTGATCAGCCTGATCTGGATGAAGCAGTCCATGATACTCTCCAACGACAAAATGATCGGCAACATCAAGGCCTACTACGCCGAGATCGGCGACGCCTCGCGCATGGCGGACGAGGCCTACATCGAGGGGCAGGCCAACTGGCTGGACCGCGAGAACACCAATACGCTTTTGATGGCCATCATCATGTTCGCCATCGCCGTGGGCATGATGTTCTCCAACCACGCCTACCTGAGCAAGCGGGCGAAGGAAAGCGAGCTGGCCGCGAACATCGACCCGATGACCGGCGTAAAGAGCAAGCACGCCTACCTGACGAAGGAGCGCGAGATCAACGCCGGCATATCGGGCGGCAACGGCCGGGATTTCGCCGTCGCGGTGTGCGACGTGAACGGCCTCAAGAAGATCAACGACACCCTCGGCCACAAGGCCGGCGACGAGTACATCTGCAAGGCGTCGGAAATGATCTGCGACATCTTCCAGCACAGCCCGGTCTATCGCACCGGCGGCGACGAGTTCGTGGTCATCCTCACGGACCGGGATTACGCCGTCCGCAGGGAGCTGATGAAGGTGCTGCACGACCGGTCGGTGTCCCACATCTCCACCGGCGACGTGGTGGTGTCCGGCGGCCTCTCGGATTTCACGCCGGGCGAGGACGCCAGCTTCCATCACGTGTTCGAGCGCGCCGACGCGCTGATGTACGAGGAAAAGCAGCTATTGAAGGGGCTGGGCTCCATCACGCGCGACGAAGCGCCCGAGGAGGAGGAAAAGCCCGTCGACCAGGCCTCCATACTGAACGTGCAGAAGAAGATCATGGTGGTGGAGGACGAGGAGGTCAACCGCCTGATGCTCGGCAACGCGCTGGAGGCAGATTATGAGATCCTCTACGCCGCCGACGGCATCGAGGCGATGCAGCTGGCCGACCAGCACCAGTCCGAGCTGGCGCTGATGCTGCTGGATCTGCAAATGCCGCGCATGAACGGCATGGAGGTGCTCCGGGCCATCAAGGAGGACGCCGCCCTGAGGCACATCCCCATCATCGTGCTGACCGCCGACCAGCAGGCGGAGCTGGAATGTCTGAAGATCGGGGCCGTGGACTTCATCCCCAAGCCCTATCCCGCCTGGGAGATCGTCAAGGCCCGCGTGGACCGCTGCATCGAGCTTTCGGAGAGCCGGGAGACCATCAAGTCCACCGAGCGCGACAGCCTGACGAAGCTGTACAACATCGACTACTTCCTGCGCTTTGTGGGCATGTACGACACGCACTACCCGGATATGGCCATGGACTGTGTGGTGGTGGACATCAACCAGTTCCACATGATCAACGAGCGCTACGGCAAGGTCTACGCGGACGAGATCCTCCGAAAGGTCGGCGAGCGCATCCGCACCGCCGCCCGAAAGGTGGGCGGCGTGGGCTGCCGCCAGGGCGCGGACACGTTCCTGCTGTACTGCCCCTATGTGGAGGATCACACGCCGCTGATGAACCGTCTGTCGGAGGACCTCGCCGAGGACGAGGTCGTCGCCAACCGCGTGCGGCTGCGCATGGGCGTCTACCAGCAGGTGGACAAGGAGCTGGACATCGAGCGGCGCTTCGACCGGGCCAAGATGGCCGCCGACGCCGTCAAGGGCGGGAACGCCCGGGCCATCGGCATCTACAACGACGAGATGCACAAGGCGGCGCTGTACCGCGACCGGCTGCTGGAGGATTTCCAGACCTCCGTCAAAAACGGCCGCTTCAAGGTCTACTTCCAGCCCAAGTATGACATACGGCCCGAAGCGCCGGTGCTGGCCAGCGCCGAGGCGCTCGTGCGCTGGGACCATCCCGAGCTGGGCATGATCAGCCCCGCCCGGTTCATACCGCTGCTGGAGGACAGCGGCCTGATCCTGGAGCTGGACCAGTTCGTCTGGCATGAGACGGCGAAGCGCATCCGTCAGTGGAAGGACAAGTTCGGCTTCTCCGTGCCGGTGTCGGTCAACGTCTCCCGCATCGACATGCTCAACCCCAACCTCAAGGGCATTTTCAACGAGATACTGACCGAGTTTGGGCTGAGCACCAGGGACATCATGCTGGAAATCACCGAATCCGCCTACACCGGCGAATCCGAGCAGGTGCTGTCCACCGCGCGCGAGCTGCGCGGCATGGGCATGGGGTTCCGCATCGAAATGGACGACTTCGGCACGGGGTATTCCTCCCTGGGCATGCTGCGCAAGCTGCCCATCGACGCGCTCAAGCTGGACATGTCCTTCGTGCGCAGCGCCTTTGGCGAGACCCGCGACGTGCGCATGATCGAGTTGATCATCGACATCGCCGAATACCTGCACGTGCCCGTGGTGGCCGAGGGCGTGGAGACCGAGGAGCAGCTCATTGCCCTGAAGGAGCTCGGGTGCGACTACGTGCAGGGCTACTACTTCTCCAAGCCCGTTCCCGCCCGCGACTTTGAGCGCTTCCTGATCGAGCGCGGCGAGCAGAGTGCCGAGACCGAAGCGTGAAGAATCCCCGAACCACAGGAGATGTTACAGCATGGAAACCAGAAGAACGCACACCGCACTGATCGTTATCATCGGGTGCATCATCCTGGCGATCGTACTGATTGGCGGGACGGTCTGGATGAGCCGGAGCGCTCACAGGGACACGGATAATGCCGTTCGATCCGTAAGCCTGCTGTATCTGGACGAGCTGGCGGCGCGCCGGGAGCGGGTCGTCGAGGACAACCTCAAGGACAACATCAACGTCATCAACATCGCCATCAACCTGATCAACGACGAGGATTTGAACGACCTGGAGCACATGCGCGCCTACCAGCGGTATGTGAAGCAGCTGTTCAACCTGAAGCGCTTCGCGTTCGTCGACTCGGACGGGCTGGTCTACACGGCGGACGAGGGCATCCAAAACGACGTCGACGAGTATCCTTTTGACCCACAGGCCATCACGGAGGCGGAAATCTCCGTCAAGAACCCCGAAGCCGAGGAGAAGAAGGTCGTCATCGCGGTGCCGATCAAGGATCGCGGCCTCAACATGGGCGGAAAGCAGCTGATCGTCTGCTTCATGGAGATCGACATGGACGTCATGCTGCAGGGCGTCTCCATGAAATCCCAGAACACGGAGGCGACCTTCTGCAACATCTACACCGCCGACGGCATCGCGCTGAGCAACAAGGTGCTCGGCGGCCTCGCCGTGGAGAACAACCTGCTGGAAGCCCTCGCCCACGCGGAGTTTGAGGAGGGCTATTCGGCCGAAGAGGTCGCCGCCGATTTCCGCGAGGGCAACCGGGGAACCGTGGCCTTCACCTACGGCGGCACCCAGGAGACGCTCAGCTACGTCCCGGTGACGGGGACGAACTGGCGGCTCACCTATCTGGTCCAGGAGAGCGTGATCAGCCGGCGCATCAGCGCGGTGTCGAGCGGCATCGTCCGTCGCGCGGTCATACAGTCCCTGCTGACGACGCTCGTGCTGGGCGCCATGTTCGCCTTCATCATCGCCCAGAACCGCAGGAACGCGAGGCTCAGGATCGAAAAGGAGACCTCTGAGGCGGCCAATCACGTCAAGCACCAGGAAATGGAGCAGCGGCTGGCGCTGCAGGAGCAGCTGCTCGAGCAGCGGGCGCAGCAGGAGGAGCAGGCGCGGATGATCACCGCGCTGGCCTCCGACTTCCGCAGCGTGTACTACCTGGAGCTGGATCACGACAGCGGCGTGTGCTATCAGTCGCGCTCGGACATCGACGGCTTTAACGCGGGCGATCGCTTCGGCTATATGGAGGCCTTCACCGCCTACTGCGACCGCTACGTGTTGCCGGAGTACCGGGAGGAGTTCATGCAGTTCATCCAGCCCGACGCCATACGGGAGGGCTTGAAGGAGAGCCGGGTCATTTCCTACCGCTACATGATCAACGTGAACGGGAACGTCTCCTATGAGGCGCTGCGCTTCGCGGGCGTGCGCCATCCCGAGGACCGGGACGACCACATCGTCCACACCGTCAGCGCGGGATTTGCGAATGTGGACGCGGAGACCCGCCGGGAGATCGAACAGCAGCACGCCCTCAGCGACGCGCTGGCCGCCGCGGAGCAGGCCAGCCGGGCCAAGACGGCGTTCCTGTCGAACATGAGCCACGAGATCCGCACGCCCATGAACGCGATCATCGGCCTGAACAGCATCGCCATGAACGATCCCACGGCGTCGGAAAAGGTGAAGGAATATCTGAAAAAGAGCAATACGTCCGCGGAACACCTGCTGGGCATCATCAACGAGATACTGGATATGTCGCGCATCGAGTCGGGCAGGATGGTGATCAAGAACGACGAGTTTTCCTTCGCCAAGATGCTGGAGCAGATCAATACGATCATCAGCGGCCAGTGCCGGGAGAAGGGGCTGCGCTACGACTGCCGCACCGTCGGGAAGGTGGACGACTATTACACCGGCGACGAGATGAAGCTCAAGCAGGTCATGATCAACATACTGGGCAACGCCGTCAAATTCACGCCGGAGGGCGGCACGGTGACCTTCCTGATCGAAGAAAAGCAGCGGTACGACGGGAAGGTGACGCTCAAGCTCACCTTCCGGGACACCGGCATCGGCATGAGCGAGGAATACCTGCCGCACCTGTTCGACGCCTTCAGCCAGGAGGACACCTCCTCCACGAACCGCTACGGCAGCACGGGGCTGGGCATGCCGATCACCAAGAGCATCGTCGAGCTGATGAACGGCCGCATCGACGTCCAGAGCGAAAAGGGCGTCGGCACCACCTTCACCGTGACGGTGACGCTGGGCGAATCGGACCACATGAACGGCATCATGAAGGAGGGCGACCTCAATCCCCACGAGATGAGCGTGCTGGTGATCGATGACGACCCCATCGCGCTGGAGCACGCCCAGATCATACTGGGGCAGGTCGGGATCAACTGCGACGTGGCGGAATCGGGCGAGCAGGGCCTGGAGATGGTGAAGCTGCGCCACGCGCGCAGGGAGGGCTACGACCTCCTCTTGATCGACTGGAAGATGCCCGGGATGGACGGCGTGGAGACGACGCGGCAGATTCGGTCCGTGGTGGGCCACGACACGCCGATCATCATACTGACCTCCTACAACTGGGACGAGGTGGCGGACGAGGCGCGCAGCGCCGGGGTCGATACCTTTGTCCCGAAGCCGCTGTTCGCCGGGAGCGTGCTGGACCAGTTCCGCGACGCCTTCCGGCGCAAGAACGCGGCGCTCGACGTCAACCGCGCCGATCTGAAGGGCCGCCATGTGCTGCTGGCGGAGGATGTCGCGGTGAACACGGAGATCATGGTCATGGTGCTCAGCATGCGCGAGATCGACGTGGACGTGGCGGAAAACGGCAGGATCGCCGTGGAGAAGTTCGCGGCGCATCCCGCCGGATACTATGACGCGATCCTGATGGACATGCGCATGCCGGAGATGGACGGCCTCGAGGCCACGCGAACCATACGCGCCATGGACCGCGAGGACGCAAGGACGATCCCGATCATCGCGCTGACGGCGAACGCCTTTGACGAGGACGTCCAGCGCAGTATGCAGGCCGGCCTGAACGCGCACCTGTCCAAGCCCGTGCAGCCCGAGGCCCTGTTCGACACGCTGGAAAAGCTGATCGCGGGATAAGCGAATCTGTATGGTGACCCGGATACCATTCAAAGGAGGAATACTGTTATGAGACGACACATGATTGCCCTTACGGGCGCGCTCCTGCTGGCGCTGACGCTGTGCCTTGGTGCTGGGCTGCCCGCGGCGGGAGCAGAGGCATCCGTTCGGAAGGTCATCATCGACACGGACACTGGCGCGGACGACGCCTCGGCTCTGATTCTCGCAGTCCGCAGCCCGGAAATCGAGATCCTGGGGGTGACGGTGCTGGCGGGCAATGTGGAACTGGAGCAGGGCGCGAAGAACGCCCTGGCCGCGTTGGAGCTCGCGGGCAGCGACGCGCCCGTGTACATGGGCTCCAAGGAGCGCTACGACGGTCAGGCTATCGACGCCTTCAGCGTATTCGGACAGGACGGCATGGGCGACTGCGACCTCATCCACCCGCAGGGCCAGGCGCAGGCGCAGGACGCCGTCGACTTCATACTGGAAACCGTGCGGGCCAACCCGGGCGAGGTGGAGATCGTCATGCTGGGCCCGGCCACCAACATCGCCAAGGCCATGGACGCGGACCCGGAAACCATGAAGCAGGTCAAGATGATCTGGTCGATGGGCACGGCCGGCCTCGGACCGGGCAATGCCTCGCCGGTGTCGGAATTCAACGTGTACCTCGACGCGCCCGCCTATCGCCGAATGCTGGATTTCGACGCGCCCATCACGGTCGTGGGGCTGGACATGTGCGGGGGCGACGCCATGTGGAGCGACGTTCAATTTGAAACGCTGGCGGCCTCGGGCGATATCGGAAGCTTCGTGGCCGATTCCTTTGGGAGCATCCGAAAGTATTATGCCAACAACGGGTCCGAGGGCTTTGTTTCCAACTGCGACAGCGTGGCGATGATGTGCGCCGTGTGCCCGGACTTCGTCAGCGCCACCCTGCAGTGCCACGGCAGCTGCCAGACGGACCCCAGCGAGACCTACGGGCAGGTCATATTCTACAGGGAAGGCTTTACCTACGACATGATGTCATCGGATTTTGATTACAACGTCACGCTGGTATCCGAGGTCGACGCCGCCGGCTATTTCGATCGCTATCTGGACAGGATCACTGAACCCGCGAACGCACGGGAGGGATGACCGTGAAAAAAGCTTCGCCGCTGTTCCTGGCGCTCGTCATTGTGCTGCTGTGCACTGGCTTTGCCCTCGCGGAGCCGGAGACGGTGTCCCTGCGCATACTGGCCACCAGCGACCTGCACGGCAAGCTCATGCCCTGGGATTACGCGTTGAACGAGGAAAGCCTCTCCGGCAGCATGACGCAGCTCGCCGCTGCCGTCAAGGCCTGTCGGACGGAGAACACGCTGCTCGTAGACGCGGGCGACACCATATCAGTAACTATCATTGTGTGATCTTACGCAGATAGCGCCTTCGACCGCGCCCAGGATCGCATCATCAAGTGTGTTCTGGAAAAGTGTGGCGATGACGATAAACAGGGCCGCTTCGCCTTTCTTCGCTGTATCACGGATCAACTGGATTTCATAGGGATTGCTACGCCCTGACTTTGAAAACCGTTCCCGGCTCGCGCTGATGCACACCGTTTCTTCCAGCATATCCACGCTTCCCCGAAGGAACCCTGCGAAATGATTCAGGGCCTCCTCCGCCTTTTCAGGCTCGTCCAGAAGGGATCGGATGAGCGTGAGGCGCTGGGGAAGCCGCTTCCGACGCTTAATCAAGAGTTAATGTGACAATCTGACACATTCCCTTCACAGCCTAACAAAAACGGAATATACTGACGAATAGGGAGAATCACACAGAGGGCTGATTTACAATGAAAAGAAATTCAACATGAGATTTTGAAATGAGGACAACAGGGCATGCATTCGATCAAAACCAGGATAACCGCTATGACAGTCTGCGCCGTCGTTATAACGATGGTCATCGCCTCGGCCTTTGGCGTCAAGACCATTCGGGATATCGGAAACTATAATGCGGAGCAGACATTGCTGTTGCTGTGCGAAAAAGGGCATAAAGACCTGGACTACTATCGTGCCGGATATTTCAATGTCGGAATTCAATGAAAAGATAGGAACCCTGGAGCAGAACAGGCCGGCCATCGATGCTACTGCCTGGGCAGGCTTCTCCGTCGGTTTTGTCCGCGCAATGCTGACGGATTCGGATATGCTGCGAAATCTGATCTCCAGAGCG
>JAFYBB010000037.1 GCA_017540445.1 Clostridia bacterium
TACAAGCTGGTGCAGCGCCTGGCGGGCGCCGAGGCCTACGGCCCCATACTGCAGGGCATCGCCAAGCCGTGCAACGACCTGTCCCGCGGCTGCAGCGCCGAGGACATCGTTGCCACCGTGGCAATCACGGCGTGCCAGGCGCAGGCCTAAGAACCAATTAGGAATTAGGAATGAGGAATGAGGAATTGTGGTACAAATCCTTGCGGATTTGTCCGATTCAAAGAAACCCGCAAGGGTTTCCACCTCCATTCCTAATTCCTCATTCCTCATTCCTCATTTTTTCCCCAATCAAACGATAATACAGGAGTGATACATCCCATGAAGATCCTCGTCATCAACGCCGGTTCGTCGTCCCTGAAGTTCCAGCTGATCGACATGGACAACGAGTCCGTGATCGCCAAGGGCCTGGTGGAGCGCATCGGCACCGTGGACCCCACCACCGACCTGACCTATGAGTGGGCGGATCAGAAGATCAAGCAAAAGCAGCTGAAGAAGTGCGATACCCACGCCAAGGCCATGGAGATCGTGCTGGGCGTGCTGGTGGGCCGCGACTGCACCGCCAGCGAGTACGACGCAAACGACGGCAAGGCGCACCTGACGGGCACCGGCGTGATCGCCGACCTGAAGGAGATCGGCGCGGTGGGCCACCGCGTGCTGCACGGCGGCGAGAAGTTCACCGCCAGCTGCCTGATCGACGACGCCTGCATCGAGGCCATCGAGGAGAACATCCCGCTGGGCCCGCTGCATAACCCCGCCAACCTGATGGGCATCCGCGCCTGCCAGGAGGTGCTGCCGGACGTGCCCCAGGTGGCCGTGTTCGACACCGCCTTCCACCAGACCATGCCGCCCAAGGCATTCCGCTACGCCATCCCCAACGAATACTACACCGACCTGCACATCCGCAAGTACGGCTTCCACGGCACCAGCCACCGCTACATCGCGGCCCGCGCCCAGGAGCTGCTGAACCTGCCCAAGGGCAACAAGATCATCATCTGCCACCTGGGCAACGGCTCGTCCCTGTCCGCCTGCGTGGACGGCAAGTGCGTGGACACCTCGATGGGCATCACCCCGCTGGACGGCCTGGTGATGGGCACCCGCTGCGGCACGCTGGACCCCGCCGTGGTGGAGTTCATCTGCAACCGCAAGAACATGACCCCCACCGAAGTGCTGAACATGATGAACAAGAAGAGCGGCCTGCTGGGCCTGGCCGGCGATTCCGACATGCGCAACGTCACCGCCCGCTATGAGGCCGGCGAGCCCAACGCCAAGCTGGCCATCGAGATGTGGGCCTACGTGCTGCGCAAGTACATCGGCTCCTTCGCGGCGGCCATGGGCGGCGTGGACGCGCTGATCTTCACCGCCGGCATCGGCGAGAACGACGCCGCCGGCCGCGCCCGCGCGGTCGAGGGCCTGGATTTCCTGGGCATCAAGCTCGATTACGACAAGAATTCCAAGGTCCGCGGCGAGGAAGCGAAGATCTCCGCCGAGGACAGCAAGGTCCAGGTGTGGGTCATCCCCACCAACGAGGAGCTGGCCATCGCCCGCGACACGCTGGAGCTGGCGACGAAGTAAGAGTGAAGAGTGGAGAGTTAAGCGTGGAGATTTGGTTCACTTTATCTCCACTCTCCACGCTTCACGCTCCACTCTGAAAAATTAACTTGCTATTCGACGCGCAACCGTATATAATAGTTCAGGTTAGGGGGTATTGGGTTGGCATTGGATGTCGGCATGGCCCTGAAGAACCCCGGGCAGGTCTATCCGTTCCGGGCCGATGTGGAATTGCCGGAGTTTGAGGTGCTGGGCGACCCGGTCCGCTTTCAGGACACGCAGGTCGCGGGCGAGTTCTTCTGCACCGGCGACAATCGCATCAGCCTGCGCGGCGAAGCCAGCACGGTGGTGGCCTCCCGCTGTTCCCGGTGCCTCGAACCCGTTCAGGCGCCCCTCAGCGCCGGCATCGACGCGCTGTACACGCGGCAGCCGGAGCCCGACGACCCGGACCTGTACGTCTTCGAGGGCCACAGCCTGGACCTGGAAGACGCCGTGAAGGACGCGCTGCTGCTGGGGCTGCCGCTGCAGTTCTTCTGCAAGCCGGACTGCAAGGGCCTGTGTCCCGTCTGCGGCGCCAACCTGAACCACGGTACCTGCACATGCCAGGAGGGCAACGTTGTTACCGGCCCCTTTTCGGCATTAAAGAATATTGTGCTCAAGGATGAGGAGGTGTAACAATGGCCACTCCCAAGGGAAAAGTCTCCAAGGCAAGAAAGAATTCTCGCCGCAGCGCTCATTGGAAGCTGTCCGCGCCGGGCATCGTGAAGTGCCCCCGCTGCGCCAAGATGAAGCTGAGCCATCGCGTCTGCAAGTTCTGCGGCTACTATGACGGCCAGGAGATCATCAAGGTAGAAGCTGCGAAGTAAAATCCTTGAAATTAAGCCCGTTCGGCAACCTGCCGGACGGGCGATTTTGAGTTAGGAGTGAGGAGGTAGAAGTGAGGAGTTGTTGTTGAAACCCTGACGGGGTTCTTTGATCCTCTGGGATCGAATTGCCACGTCGACCAGCCTAACGGCTGACCTCCTCGCGTTGACATTGTACGGGGTACATGGATGCGCTTCGGTCGTTGTCATTGCGAGGAGCAGGCAACGAAGCTGCCTGTGACGTGGCAATCCGGTCCCCGGCATTCTTGCTCCTCACTCCTAACTCCTCACTCCTCACTCGAAGCCGGCTCTCCTACTCCCTACTCCCTAGCTCGAGGTGATCTCATGTTCCAGGGTTTTTCCCAGGCCACCGGCGACTTTCTGTGGGGCCTGGCCATGAACAACGACCGCACCTGGTTCCTGGCCCACAATCAGGAATTTGAAGACGCGCTGAATGGGCCCTTCCGCGCCCTGGCCGCCGACACGGTGGAAAAGCTGAACCGGCGCTTCCCGGACCGGGA
>JAFYBB010000381.1 GCA_017540445.1 Clostridia bacterium
ACAGTCCGGTGGACTTGCCTTCCCCTTTGGGGAAGGTGGCGCGAAGCGCCGGAAGAGGTCCTCAGCGAGAACGGGCCCGTCCGTGCGCGATGGGACCCAATGCGTCAGCATTGGGTCCCATCGCGCACGGACGGGCCCCTGGAGAGGGGGACCGCTTGCGGTGGAAGGGCACCCCGGGCACTCCTAAACTGAATGCCATTGGAACCTGTCCCCGTGACTCCGAGCGTGTACATGGAGTAGGGGCGGCGATGCGCCGCCCGCCGGGAAATACGATGCGTTTCGCACCCGGGCGGGCGGCGCATCGCCGCCCCTACGCATGCTTCACGCATGCAATACGCGTTTTGAGACAGCCCCTTCCTTTGTTCTATTTCACCTTCACCGTGACAGCCTTGGCCTTGCCGTATTGCTTGCCGGTCTTCAGGGCCTTGAAGGTCAGCTTTTGCTTGCCCTTGCCCGCGGCCTTCCACCGGACGGTCCATGTCAGCTTGCCGTCCGCCTTCTTCGCGTACTTCGAGGCCTTCCAGGTGGCCAGCGCCTTGCCCTTGGCGTCGAACAGCGTCAGCTTCTTCGCGTGGGCCTCGGTGGTGACCGTGAAGGTGACCTTATCGCCCGCCTTCGCCTTTCCGGCGTCGGCCTTCACCCGGGTCACCGCCGGCGGGGGCGCGATCACCTTCAGCTTCGCGCTCCTGGCCTTGCCGTAGGTCACGCCGTCCGCGGAGGCCTTGAAGCTCAGCTTGCTGGTACCCGCCGTTTTGAAGGTGTATTTCAGCTTCCACACCCGGTCGGCGCCGGAGACGGTGGAAGATTTCGACGCTTTCCAGGTCTTGAGCGCCTTGCCCGTGGCGTCGTACAGCCGCAGCCGCTTCGCCGCCTTGTCGGTGGTCACGGTGATGGCGATCTTCTCGCCCGCCGTGGCGCGCTTTGCCCCGAAGGCCACCTTCTTCACCGCGGGCGCCTTCGCCGGGGCCTGCGTCGGGGCGGGCGCTTCCGTCGGGGCGGGCGCTTCCGTTCCGGCGGGCGCTTCCGTTCCGGCGGGTGCTTCCGTTCCGGCGGGTGCTTCCGTTGTGTTAGGCGTTTCCGTTCCGGCGGGGGCTTCCGTTCCGGCGGGCGCTTCCGTTCCGGCGGGGGCTTCCGTTGTGGCGGGTACTTCCGTCGGTGCTGGCGTCGCCGTGGGCTCGGGTGTCGCCGTCGGGGCCGGGGACACGCTGACGTCCTTCCAGCAGTCGGCGCTCAGGGTCCAACCGTCCGTCGAGCCGCAGAAGCTCACCGAACGGGTGCCCGGCTCGGCAAAGATATGCCCGACGCTCCAGGTCCTCTCCGCGCCGTCGGCGATGGAAGACGTCTCGGCGGTCCAGCGGGCCAACTCGGTCATGCCCGCGTTGCACATCACCAGGACCTGTGCGTCGGCGCCGGTCCGGACGGTGAACTTCGCCGCGCTGCCCGCGACGGCGTCGCCGTCCTGCGCCACCGACTTCACGCTGTAATCGGGGACCTTGACATTCAGGGTCACGCCCTGGCTCGCGCCGTAAACCCCGCCGTTCGACTTCGCCTTGAATGTCAATTCCGTCTGTCCGCCGGCGCTGAAGCGCAGGGTGAAGGTCCACACCCGCATGCCGTCCTTCTCCTCGGCGAACAGGTCGCTGCTGCCGGAGTACAGCGTTCGCCCGGTGTTCGCGTCCTCGCCGTAGAGGTACGCCGCGTCGATGCCCGTGACAACGGTGAATACGACGTCCTGACCGGCCATGGCCTGGGCATTGTCCACGCTGACCTGCTTGACGTCGCAGTCCAGCTTCCGGAGCTTCAGGTCCGCGGTCAGGCCCGCGCCGGTGATCAGCTCGCCGTCCATGGAGGCCTTGAAGGTCAGCTTGCGCTCGCCCGGCGCGTCGAAGGTCAGGGTTCTGGCGAAGGTCTTCGGGGTGCTGTCGCTGACGACCGGCCTGTAATCGCTGTAGTCGACCGGCCACTTCGTCAGCTCCCTGCCGTTCTCATCCAGCATGTGCAGCCAGTTGGCGTAGGGGTCCGCGTCGATTTGGACGGACACACTTTCGCCCACCAGCGCCTCGCTCTTGCTCAGGCTCACGCGGGTCACGGCCAAGGGCTCCGGCACCAGCACGCACCGGATGCGGTTCTTGAAGCGCCACTGGTCGCAATAGGCGTGGGCCGGGGAACCCCGGTACACCCGCACGACGGTATTGTCCAGATGGGTGACGGCATAGTCGCCCAGGGTGGTCACGCTCCGGGGAATCGTCAGCGTTTGCAGCGCGTCGCAGTTCAGGAAGGCGTAGTCCTCAATGGTCTGCAGGCCCTCGGGCAGGGTCAGCTCGGAAAGGGCGGTGCACATGTCGAACGCCCCCCAGCCGATGGTGGTCACGCCCTCGGGCAGGGCCAGCTTCCCGAGCTTCTCGCAGCCATAGAAGGCGTTTCTTCCGATGGTCTTCAAGCCGGAGGCGCATTCGACCTCCTCCAGTGCGGCACAGCCCCTGAAGGCTCTCTCGCCGAGGGTCGCCAGGCCCTTGGGCAGCTTCAGCCGCTTCAGGCCGGTGTTTTCAAAGGCGCTCTGGCCGATGGCGGTCACGCCCTCGGGGAGGGTCACGGCAGTCACAAAATCGCGATCCTTGAAGGCCGAATCGCCGATGGCCGTCACGCCGTCCGGGACCGTCACGGTGCTGTCCGTGCCGCTGTACCACAGCAGCGCGCCGTCCCTGATCTCAAAATCCGACGTCTCCCCGTCGGCCCGGAAGTGATAGCCCTTTTCCTCGCAGTAGGTCTGGGCATAGCTGCCCGCCGGGCCGTAGATGGTGATGGTGCAGTTGTCAAACGCGCCTTCGCCGATGCTGGTCACGCTGGCGGGAATGTGGATCTGACGCAGCAGGGGGCAGCCCTCGAAGGCATAGTCGCCGATGGTGAGCAGCCCTTCCGGCAGGTTGATCTTTTTCAGCTTCTGGTTCTGGGCGAAGGCATCCTTGCCGATGACCTCCAGCGAGGCGGGCAGCACGAACTCCTCCACCCCGCAGTTGACAAAGACCTGCTCGCCCAGGCCGATGACCGGGTAGCCCTCAAAGGTGTCCGGCACGGTGACGACCTGCTCCCGCTTGCGGCCCGGGGCGAACAGCAGCTCGTACTGGTACAGCCAAGCGCCCTTTTCGCCGGACGCGCCGGGAACGGCGCCCCACATATAGTCCTTGGCGCGCCACATGCTGTAGCCCCTGGGCTTTTTCCCGGTGTACCCGGCCTCCACGATCCACAGCTGCCCGTCGATGTCCACCATGGCGTTGCGGTGATCGGAGCCCGCGCCGCCGTCCCGGTCGCCCCTGCGGCCGGACGCGGGTATGCCCAGTCGCCTGCAGCCCTCGCAGACAAAGCTGGTCGCGCCCCAGCAGCTGCCCGAGCCGGTGAGGATCATGCCGCTCCAGGAGGTGCTGGAACCGTAGTCAAAGTCCCGGCCGCAGATCTCGGCGATCTTGCGCACCTTTTCCTCCGTGGTCATGGCGTCGGTGATCTCGGTGGCGATGTAATTTTCCATCACGCCGTCGACGTAATAGTGGGGGTAGTATTCCACCAGGAAGCCCACCGTGCGTGTGGCGTCGCCCTCCGTAACCGTCACGTCCACCGCGGCCCTGTAGCCATTGGCGCTGGTATAATAGTAAGAACTGTCGCAGGCCGTCGCCAGGCCGCTTTCAGACACCTTCAGCGGCACCCGGTTCGCGTCCGCATTCGGTTCGTCCGCCAGGCTGACGGCGAAGGTCGCGCCGGACGCGGCCTGGAGCTGGTATTCCGCCTGTCCGCCCGCGGGCATCGGCACGCGCTCCGCGTACTTTTCCGGAATGTAGTACAGTTTGATGCGGTCCTCCGCCCTCGCGGAAGGCGCCGCGGCAAACAGGCCCGCCGCCAGCCCCAGCGCCATCATCAGCGCCAGAAACAGGAAACCCCAACGCTTCTTCATTTCAACCCAACCTCCGTAAAGCTATCGTTCGATCATCCTGAGCGCCGGCACGGCGTTCAGGTCCAGCCCGGCGATTTCCCCCGCCATCAGGCGGTAGAACGCGGCGGAGCCGATCATCACCGCGTTGTCGGTGCACAGCCCCTTGGAGGGAATGAACACCTCGAAGCCGGCCTTCCCGCCCCGCCGCTGCAGCTCGCTTCTGAGCAGTGAGTTGGCCGCGACGCCGCCGGCCACGGCCACGCGCCGGGCTCCGGTGTCCCTCGCGGCGGCGAGGGTCTTGTCCACCAGCAGGTCCACCACGCTGCGCCGGAAGGAGGCGGCGAAGTTCGCCGCGTCGATCTCAACGCCCTGTTGCCTGAGGTTGTGGGCCTGATTGATCACGGCGGTCTTCAGCCCGCTGAAGGAGAAGTCGTACTTCCCCTGGGTGTGGGGGTGCGGGAATCTGTAGGCGTGGTCATCGCCGCCGTCGGCCAGCCGGTCCAGCAGCGGCCCGCCCGGATAGGGGATCTCCAGCACCCGGGCCACCTTGTCGAAGGCCTCCCCCGCCGCGTCGTCGGTGGTCTGACCCAGCAGTTCATATTCGCCGTAGCGGCTGACGTTCAGTATGTGGCTGTGCCCGCCCGAGGCCACCAGGCACACGAAGGGCGGCTGCAGGTCCGGGTGGGCGATGTAGTTGGCGGACACGTGGCCCTCGATGTGGTTCACGCCGATCAGCGGCACGTCCATCGCGTAGGCCAGCGCCTTGGCCCAGGATACGCCGGTCAGCAGCGCGCCCACCAGCCCCGGCCCATAGGTGACGCCCACCGCGTCGATGGCCGAGAGCGACAGATGCGCCTGGGCCAGCGCCGCGTCCAGCAGCGGGTCGATGGCCTCCACGTGCATGCGGGACGCGATCTCCGGCACCACGCCGCCGTACAGCGCGTGTGTGTCGATCTGGCTGGCGATGGCGTTGGCCAGCTGCTCCCGCCCGCTCCTCACGATGGCGACGGCGGTCTCGTCGCAGCTGGACTCCACCGAGAGGATCAGCGCTTCCCCCCGACGTCGAAGGTCTTCGGCCTTTGCGCGGCTGCGCGCCGCGTAGCTCGTCTGTCTTTCCATGGGTTTGCCTCGTTTGTTTTGGATTTGGGCCAGATCAGCGTCAGGCCCGCGGCGGCCAGCGGCACGCCCGCGAGTATCGCCAGCGCCCGCAGGCCGATGTCCCGCCCCAGGCCCATGAACAGGCCCTCCGGGCAGATGCGGATCAGCAGGTCGGTGGCCGGGTCCAGCAGCCACAGGTCGTTGGTGAACAGCACCCGGTGAAAGCACGTGAACGCCGCGTCGAAGTCGCAGGCCGCCCACAGCGCAAACGCCCCCAGCGGGATCAGCAGTATCAGCGGCGACAGCAGCGCGGAGCGGCGCGCCCGCCGCCGGTCATTCAGCAGATACGCCCCGCCCACGATCAGCAGCACCGCCCAGGGCACGAGCCTGCGGCGCACCTTCCGGAGCAGCTCGAACAGCCGGCGGCAGTCCTCCAGATGCGCCGTCTCCCGGTCGTTGAACGCCGGCTGCAGTTCGCCGTTCACGTTCAGCGCCAGCAGGTCGTATTCCCCCGGCGCGCTCTCGGAGGGCGTCATCAGTTCGTCGGGCCGCCCGGCAAGGTAGCCCGCCAGCGCGCCGTCCAGCGCGCGCAGGTCGTCATCGGAGATGCCCGCCCCCGGCAGCACGCCCGCCGCCGTCTGCAATTCATGATACCGCGCGGCGTCCGTGCCCACGTTGTGCACGGACGTCAGTATCAGCATCAGCATCAGCGCGACCAGCCCCAAGGTGAGGCCGACCGCGCCGAGGGTCTTTCGCTTGGATTTGTTCATGGTTCACA
>JAFYBB010000382.1 GCA_017540445.1 Clostridia bacterium
CGGTGCTGGTGGTGGACGCCAGCCAGGGCATCGAGGCCCAGACGCTGGCCAACGTGTACATGGCGCTGGACCACGATCTGGAGATCCGCCCGGTGATCAACAAGATCGACCTGCCCTCGGCCCAGCCGGAGGTGGTGAAGCAGGAGATCGAGGACGAGATCGGCCTGGACTGCGAGGGCTGCCCGCTGGTATCGGCCAAGCAGGGCATCGGCATCGAGGACGTGCTGGAGGACATCGTGAACAACGTGCCCGCGCCCAAGGACGACCCGGACGCCCCGCTGCAGGCGCTGATCTTCGATTCCTATTATGACAACTACCGCGGGGCCATCTCCTCGGTGCGGGTGAAGGCCGGCAGCGTGAAGGTGGGCGACCGCATCCGCATGATGGCGGGCAAGTGCGAGTTCGACGTGACCGAGGTGGGGGCCTATTTGCCCCTGGGCTACAGCCCCCGGGAGAGCCTGTCGGCGGGCGAGGTGGGCTACATCGCCGCTTCTATTAAAGACATCGCCGACATCCACGTGGGCGACACCATCACGCTGGCGAACAACCCCGCCGCCGAGCCGCTGCCGGGCTACAAGCCGGTGCTGCCGATGGTGTACTGCGGCATCTACCCCGCCGACGGCGCGGACTACGAGAACCTGCGGGACGCGCTGGAGAAGCTGCGGCTGAACGACGCGGCCCTGTCCTACGAGCCGGAGACCTCCGTGGCCCTGGGCTACGGCTTCCGCTGCGGCTTTTTGGGGCTTTTGCACATGGAGATCATCCAGCAGCGCCTGGAGCGGGAGTTCGACCTGGACCTGGTGACCACCGCCCCCAGCGTGGTGTACAAGGTGGTCAAGACCGACGGCGAGACGCTGTTCATCGACAACCCGACGAACCTGCCCACGGCCCAGGAGATCGACTGGATGGAGGAGCCCATGGTGGACGCCCAGGTGATCACGCCCCAGGAGTTCGTCGGCGCGATCATGGAGCTGTGCCAGGACAAGCGGGGCACCTTCCGCGACATGAAGTACATCGAGGGCGGGCGCGTGCTGCTGAAGTACGATCTGCCGCTCAACGAGGTCATCTACGACTTCTTCGACCAGCTGAAGAGCCGCACCCGCGGCTACGCCTCCTTCGACTACGAGCTGAAGGGCTATGTGCGCAGCGACCTCGTTCGGCTGGACATGCTGCTCAACGGCGAGATGTGCGACGCGCTCTCCATCATCGTGCACCGCGACCGCGCCTACCCCCGGGGCCGCTCCATCGCCGAGAAGCTGCAGGAGGTCATTCCGCGGCAGCTGTTCGAGATTCCCATCCAGGCGGCCATCGGCGGCAAGATCATCGCCCGCGAGACGGTCAAGGCCCTGCGCAAGGACGTTCTGGCAAAGTGCTACGGCGGCGACATCACCCGCAAGAAGAAGCTGCTTGAAAAGCAGAAGGAAGGCAAAAAGCGCATGAGGCAGGTGGGCTCCGTGGAGGTGCCCAGCGAGGCGTTCATGGCGGTGCTGAAAATGGACTGATGTCCATTTTCAGAATGGGGAATTGGAAATGGGGAATGGGGAATTTGAGTTTGTCTGAAAAGGACGGCCGTCCCGATTCCCCTGTTTTTGCGGGAGGATTCCATGACCAATCAGGAAATACTTGATATCGCCCTTCGCCAGTCGGCGGCGGAAATGAACTGCGAGCCGGGCGATTTCCTTTCGATGGAAAACAGGATCGTTCATTCCGCGGCATGGGAAGGCGCGCGGGCGTATCTCTCGCTGCCCTTTTCGTGCAATCTGGTGTCCTACGGCGACAATGTGGTGGCTTCGGTCGCGCCGGAATGCGAGGCCGCCGTGCGGGACTACCTGATCGGCTGCGAAGAAGCGTATCAGTGCTTCGACATGCCGAGGGTTCACCGGCTGGAGGACGCGCTGGCCCCGTTCGGCCTTCGCATAAGCTGCCTGGCCCGCTATTTCCTGCCGGACGTGAACGCCCTGCGGCCCCTGCCCTGCCCCTTCGAAACGCGGCTGATGGGCCCGGCGGATTTCGCGGCGCTGTATACGCCCGAATGGGGCCACGCGCTGAGCGAACAGCGACGGCAGCTGGACGTGCTGGGCGTGGGCGCCTACGACGGCGGCAAGCTGATCGGGCTGGCCGGGTGTTCGGCGGACTGCGAGGACATGTGGCAGATCGGCATCGACGTGCTGCCTGAATACCGGCGACGGGGCGTGGCCTCGGCGCTGACCAGCCGCCTGGCGCTGGAGATCATCGCGCGGGGGAAGACGCCCTTCTATCACGCCGCGTGGTCGAACATCCGCTCCGCGCGCAACGCCGTCCGCTCCGGGTTCCGGCCCGCCTGGGTGGAGATGAGCTTCAAACCGGACGAGCGAAAGGCGACGCCGTGAAACACATCGCACTGTACATTCATATTCCCTTCTGCGCCCGCAAGTGCGCCTACTGCGATTTCACCTCTTATCCCGGCCGGACGGAACGCATCCCCGATTACCTCGATCAGCTGGAAGCCGAGATGCGCGCCTCTGCCGGGCGGTATGGGTCGCTCACAGCGGACACGGTGTTCATCGGCGGAGGCACGCCTTCGCTGCTCACGGGCGATCAGATGAAGCGGCTGATGGAGTCGGTTCGCCGCTGGTTTGCCGTTTCGCCGGATGCCGAAATCACCTCGGAAGCCAACCCCGGCACGGTGGACGCGGCAAAGCTGGCCGCCTTCCGCGAGGCGGGGATCAACCGGCTGTCGCTGGGGGTTCAGTCCTTCGACGACGGGCTGCTGCGCATTCTCGGGCGCATCCACACCGCCCGGGAGGCCGAAGACGCCGCGTATATGGCCGCGGACGCGGGTTTTACGAATCTCAGCGTCGATCTCATGTACGCCCTGCCCGGCCAGCGCATGGATCAGTGGCTTTCGAGCGTGGAAACGGCGCTGACGCTTCCGGTCAAACACGTCTCCTGCTACAGCCTGATCGTGGAGGACTCAACGCCCATGAAGGCCATGGTGGAGGCCCATCCCGGCTGCCTGCCGGACGACGAGACCGCCGTGGCCATGCAGCACGAGGCGGCCCGGCTGCTGCGCGCGCGGGGCTTTCTCCGCTATGAGATCTCAAACTACGCCCTGCCCGGCTTCGAGAGCCGCCACAACCTGGTCTACTGGCGGCGGGGCGACTACCTGGGGCTGGGCTGCGCCGCGCATTCGCTGATGAACGGAGAGCGCTTTTCCAACACCGCTTCTCTGGAGGAATACCTCGCGGGCGTCCGGGCAGGCGAGCCGGAGACGCTCACTGAGCGCGACGCATACGAGGAGACCGTCATGCTGGGGCTGCGCACCCGCGAGGGCGTGCCCGCCTTCCTCCTGCCTGCCGCGCCGCTGGAAAAGCTGGCGCGCGCCGGGCTGATGCATATCGAAGACGGCCGGGCCGCCGTCACGGAGGCGGGCGCGGACGTGCTCAACGCGGTGATTCTTGAACTCATGTGAGTGCGCGTTAAAAAGAATTTCATTATTATTTGCGATTCCCGTGACAATAGCGCATTGTCAAAAGCCGCGTTCTGTGATATGATTATCATATATGCAGACACGGCTGCGACGGGCTTCGCGGCGCTGCGAAACGCGCGGCGGAGCCGAAAGGAGAGCGATCATTTACCATGTCCGGACTGTTCAACAGTTTCTATTACGGCAAGGCCGGCAAGGCGGATTTCACGCCGGAGCAGCTGCCCAAGACGCGGGTCGAGCTGTTTTTCTCCATGCTGCGCGTGCGGTTCAGCAGCATGATCGGCCTGAACCTCTTGTATTTCCTGTTTTCGCTGCCCGCCATCCTTTGGACGTTTATCAACTACCTGGCCATCACCTCCGGGTCCGTGGATCCGGAAACCGGCGAGCAGCTCGCCGAGGCGGCGGTCACGGCCGGCCAGGCGAGCACATATCTGTTCCAGTGGCTGCTGGGCATGATTCCCTGCATGATGATCTCCTCCGTCGGCCGCATGGGTCTGGCGCTGACGCTGCGCAACTGGGCGCGGGACGACCACTCCTTCGTGATGAGCGACATCAAGGACACCATCAAGGGCAACTGGAAGCAGGCCCTGATCGTGGGCTTCATCAGCGGCTTCTCGCTGCTGATCGCCTATATCTGCTACATGTACTACGGCGGCATGAGCGCGGGTTCGCTGTTCTGGGTGTTCCCCCAGGCGCTGGTGCTCATCTTCTGCGTGCTGTGGTGGATGGCCACCATGCTGATCTATCCCATGGTCGTGACCTACGACATGAAGCTGCGCACGGTCATTCAGAACAGCGTCATCATGGTCATTGCGCGCCTGCCCTTCTCGGTGCTGTTCTGGGCGGTGCCCACCTTCCTGCCCCTGGCCATCGGCTATTTCATCCCCAGCAACATCCCGCTGCTGGTGATCGGCCTTTACTACCTGCTCATCGGCTACGCGCTGTATCAGTTCATGACGATCTCCTACGCCAACAGCTGCTTCGACCGGTTCCTCAATCCCCGCATCGACGGCGCTGAGATCAACAAGGGCCTGCGCGACCCGTCCTATGAGGACGAGGACGACACCGTCACCGACGAGGACATCAAGAATCTGTAATGTTCCGGCGCTCTCCTGCGCATACTGTGTGAAGAATCAGAATGCGGAGGGTGCGAAGAACATGAACGCGGAACAGATCAGGCTCATGGACGAAACCGAGCGGCTCAAATACGAGGCGGCCGAGGAGCTGGGGTTGACCGAACGGCTGACGCGCGTGGGCTGGGGCGGCCTCACCGCCGGCGAAACGGGGCGCATCGGCGGCATCGTCGCCCGGCGTCTCCGCGAAGGCGGCGGTCGCTGACAGCGAACGGGAGCGGGTTCAATGACGCCCGCTCCGTTTTCATCACAAAATACGTTAGAGGAATCCCGCCATGTACGAGGAATTTGCCGCCGTCTACGACGCGCTCATGGACGACTTTGATTATCCGGCCTGGGCAAACTACTACCTGCGCCTGCTCAATGAGGCGGGCTGCCGGCCGCGCGCAGCGTTCGAGTGCGGCTGCGGCACGGGCTCCATGTCCATCCCCTTTGCCCGCGCCGGTCTGCGCCTCACCGCCTCCGATCTTTCCGAGGACATGCTGCGCGTCGCCCAGCAGAAGGCGCGCAAAAACGGCGTGTCCATCCCCTTCGTGCGGATGGACATGCGCGCGCTGGAGCTGCCCCGCCCGGTGGACGCCATCCTGGCCTGCTGCGACGCGGTGAACTACCTCACGGGCGAGGCGGATGTCTCCGCCTTCTTCCGGGCGGCGCATCGCTTTTTGAAGCCGGGGGGCGTTCTGGCCTTCGACATATCCAGCGAGGAGAAGCTCGTCGCCATGGGCGGCGCGTTCTACGGCGAGGACCGCGACGGCATCACCTACCTCTGGCAGAACAGCATGGACGAGAAGAGCCGCGTGGTCACGATGGATCTGACCTTCTTCGTGGAAACGGAGGGCGGCCTCTACCGCCGGTTCGACGAACGGCACCGGCAAAGGGCGCATTCTCAGGGCGAGATCGTCCGCTGGCTGGAAGCGGCAGGCTTCGGGGATATTCGCGTCTACGGAGACCGGACGATGAATCCCCCCGCGCCGGGCGACATGCGCCTGCACTTCACCGCCCTGCGCGGATAGAAACACATGATTCGGGAGTATAATACCATGACGGACAAAACGCTGAATCTGGACGGAACTCTCCGGCTCTCCCTCATGGGCGGACAGGCCCGTGCCTTTCTCACCCAGAGCACCCGCATGGTGCAGGACGCCCGATCCACTCATCGGCTTTCCCGCGTGGCCACCGCCGCGTTGGGGCGGCTGCTCACCGGCGCCTCCATGATGGGCTGCATGCTGAAGGATAAA
>JAFYBB010000383.1 GCA_017540445.1 Clostridia bacterium
ATGGTCAGGCCGATGGCCAGCATGGCCAGCACCGCCAGCCACATGTTGACGCCCTTGTCCATCATCACGCAGCCGATGGACGCGGTAAAGCAAACCACCGAGCCGACGGACAGGTCGATGTTGCCGCCGGTCAGTATGCAGCACAGCATGCCGGAGGCCAATACGAACACGTAGCCGTTCTGGGAGATCAGGTTGTTGATGCTGCCGGGCTTCAGCGAACCGCCGCCGGTCGCGATGGCGAAGAACAATACCACGACAACCAGCGCGAGCACCATCGTGTATTTCTGGAAAAACGCGCCTACGCTCATCTTGTTTTCATTCATCGTCATGCACCCCTTCCCGACTGGAGGATCAGCGCCATGATGTTTTCCTGAGTGGCCTCGCTGGCCTTCATCTCGCCGACCATCTTGCCTTCGTTCATGATGTAGATCCTGTCGCTCATGCCCAGCACCTCGGGCAGCTCCGAGGAGATCATCACGACGCACTTGCCCGCCGCCGCCAGGTCGTTGATGATGCAGTAGATCTCATACTTGGCGCCGACGTCGATGCCGCGGGTGGGCTCGTCCAGCAGCATGATGTCCGGCTGGGCGAACATCCACTTGGCCAGCAGCACCTTTTGCTGGTTCCCGCCGGAGAGGTTGCCCACCAGCTGCTCCACCGTGGGCGTCTTGGTGTTCAGCTTGTCGCGGTACTCCTCGGCCACCGCGTATTCCTTGTCCTGGTCGATGACGCCCATGCTGGCCAGGCTCGACAGATTGGCCAGGGACGTGTTCACCTTGATGGACTGGCTGAGGATCAGGCCGTTGCCCTTGCGGTCCTCGGTGACGTAGGCGATCTTGTGCCGGATGGCGTCGGTGACGCTCTTCTTCATCTTGACCGGCTTGCCGTCGATCTTCAGCTCGCCGGAGAAGTTCACGCCGTAGCTCTGGCCGAATATGGACATGGCCAGCTCGGTGCGGCCCGCGCCCATCAGGCCGTAAATGCCCACGACCTCGCCCTTGCGCACGTACATGGACACGTCGTCCACCACCTTGCGCTCCGGGTACAGCGGGTGGTGCACCGTCCAGTGGTCCACCTCCATCATGATGTCGCCCACCTTCACGCCCTCGCGCTTGGGGAAGCGGTTGGTCATCTCGCGGCCCACCATGCCCTTGATGATGCGCTCCTCGCTGACGGGCTCGGGGCCGCGGTTGTCAATGGTCTCGATGGTGCTGCCGTCGCGGACCACGGTGATCTTGTCGGCGACGTAGGCCACCTCGTTGAGCTTGTGGGAGATGATGATCATCGTCATGCCCTGCTTCTTGAAGCCCAGCATCAGGTCCAGCAGCGCGCGGGAGTCCTCCTCGTTCAGCGACGAGGTGGGCTCGTCCAGGATCAGCAGCTTCGCCTGCTTGGCCAGGGCCTTGGCGATCTCGACCAGCTGCTGCTTGCCGGTGCCGATGGTCTTGACCTGCACCTTGCTGCTCTCCTTCAGGCCCACCATGCGCAGGTACTTGTCGGCCTCGGCATAGGTGGTGTTCCAGTCGATGGCGAGCTTGTGCCCGCGCTCGTTGCCCAGGTACATGTTCTCGCCGATGGTCATCTCGGGCACCAGCGCCAGCTCCTGGTGGATGATGACGATGCCCAGTCTCTCGGAATCCTTGATGTTCGAGAACTTGCAGACCTGCCCGTTGTAGATGATGTCGCCCTCGTAGGTGCCGTAGGGATAGATGCCGCTTAAAACGTTCATCAGCGTGGACTTGCCCGCGCCGTTCTCACCGACCAGCGCGTGGATCTCGCCCTGTTCCACCTGAAGGTTGACATTATCCAGGGCCTTCACGCCGGGGAAGGTCTTTGTAATGTTCTTCATTTCCAGCAGTATGTTTGCCATGGCTCTCCTCCAACTTTCAAGACAGATGGGAAAACCGTCGGGCGCGCCGATCCTCCGGGGCCTTCGCGGGGCGGAGCGCGCTCCGCCGTCGCTGTGTGCAGATCCTTCGCCTCGCCAGGGACGGCCATGCCGCGGGCCTGTCGTCCCGGGCGGAGCAAGGATCCGCACGCAACGCCCACAACGGCATCGGACAGCGAAGGAGCGTCCCGAAAGGGCCGCGCCTTAAGTCGATCACAATTCTGAAATGATGCAGGCGGGACGGGCCCGCCTGCATCACTCTGAATGAATCGTTCAGATTACTTCAGGTCGTCTTCGGTGTAGTAGCCGGAGTCGATCAGGATCTCCTTGTAGTTCTCGGCGTTCGCGAACACGGGATCGCACAGGAAGGACGGAACGACCTTCTTGTTGTTGTCGTAGGTCTCGGTGTCGTTCACGTCAACCTCTTCGCCGTTGAGGATCTGGCCAACCATCTTGACGACCTGGGCCGCCAGGGTGCGGGTATCCTTGAACACGGACATGGCCTGCTTGCCGGCGATCATGTTCTTGGTGTTGGCGATGTCGCAGTCCTGACCGGTGATGATCGGCCAGCCGTCGCCGGCGTAGTTGGCTTCCAGAGCGTTGGTCACGCCCAGGGCGGTGGAGTCGTTGGAGCAGAGCCACACGTCCAGCTTCTCGCCGTTGGCGTAGTTGGCGGTCAGGATATCCTCAGCGCGCTTCTGAGCCACGTCGGTCTTCCAGGTGGGGGTGGCAACCTGGTCGAACTCGGTCTGGCCGGAGGGCACGGTGATCTTGCCGGCGTCCATGTAGGGCTTCAGCACGTCGATGGCGCCCTGATAGAAGTAACGGGCATTGTTGTCGCCGGGATCGCCAGCGGTGATCTCCATCACGAACGGGCCTTCCGCGTTGTCCAGATCCAGAGCGTCCTTCACATAGGTGCCCTGCACGGTGCCGACCTTGTAGTTGTCGAAGGTGGCATAGTAGTCAACGTTCTCGGAGTCCATCAGCAGGCGGTCATAAGCGATGACCTTGACGCCCTTCTCGGCGGCCTTGTCCAGCGCGGTGCCCAGAGAGGAGCCCTCGATGGCGGCGATGACGACGACCTTGCAGTCGTTGTCGATCATGGTTTCAACCTGGTTCAGCTGGGTGGGAACGTCGTTGGAGGCGAACTGCAGCTCGACCTCAAAGCCGGCTTCCTTCAGCTTCTCTTCCATGTAGGCGCCATCCTGGTTCCAGCGCTGCAGGTCCTTGGTGGGCATCGAAACGCCGACCTTCTCGGCCAGGGCCGCGGTGCAGCTCAGCGCGAGCATCGCAACGAGCAACAGAGCAAAGATCTTCTTCATACTGGGGTACACTCCTTTTGCATTAATTTGTCTCAGGCGAAACGCCCTTGACCCAGCATATGTATTTTAACACTTTAACGCAGTTTTGTCAACGCCGTCAGGCTATCAATTTTTGCTTTTGTGAGAATTGTCAATAATGCGCAGGGCGCGGGAAATCCCGCGCCCTCAGGCCGTTGACAGCAGTTAACAAATTATCAATATTTGTCATGCCGATTACAGGTCGGCCTCCAGTATGTTGTGTACCACCGCGGCCAGCGCGGCGCCGGCCATCGGGCCCACGATGAACACCCACAGGCTGGCAAGCGGCGCCAGGTTCCCGCCGAAGGCGGCGACCAGCGCGGGGCCGATGCTGCGGGCGGGGTTGACGGAGGTGCCCGTCAGGCCGATGCCCAGTATGTGCACCACCACCAGCGTAAGGCCGATCACAAGGCCGCCGAAGCTGCCGTGCTTCGCCTTCTTGCTGGTGACGCCCAGTATGGCGATCACGAATATGAAGGTCAGCACGATCTCCACCACCAGGCCCGCCAGCGCGTTGCCGTTCACGCCCGCCAGGCCGTTGGCGCCGAAGCCGCCGGTCATGTCCTTCACGTGGCCCAGGCCGAAGATCGCCGCAAGCACGGCGCTGCCGCACAGCGCGCCCACGCACTGGGAGATCACGTAGGCGACGAACTCCGCCACGCTCATGCCGCCGGTCAAGAGCACCCCCAGCGACACCGCCGGGTTGATGTGGCAGCCGGACACATTGCCGATGGAATAGGCCATGGCCACGATGGTCAGGCCGAAGGCCAGCGCCGTGAGGATGTAGCCGCCGCCGCTGGCGGCGTCACAGCCCACCAGCATCGCGGTGCCGCAGCCCAGTATGACCAGCACGGCCGTGCCGATCGCCTCCGCTATCAGCTTTCTGTTCATAAAATTCCCTCCTTTATTCACAGGGCGTCCCCGCCCCTCGCGCTGCCCGTATTATAGCGCTTTAGCGGGATAAACACAAGCGATTGTCACAGTTGTTAATAGCTTCGTCGAAGGAGGGTCTAAAATGAAAAAAACCGCTTGCGCGGTTTTTTCGATCCGAAGGGTCAAATCTTTTTCAGATACTTCGTCTTCACGTATCCGCCGGTACCGCCCAGCGTCTTGACGTAGGCCCAGTTGCCCTTGACCTGGTACACCACCACGATCTGGTGCTTGGAGAGCTTGGTGAGCCGCGTGCTGTTGGTGCTGGTCCTCTTGTACACGCCCACCTTGCCCGAGCTGCTGTAGTACATCTGGGACCGGTAGGCCAGGCCGTAGGACTTCAAGAAGCCCTTGTACATGTAGCCCACCGTGCCGTACTCGGTGCAGACGCGGGCAAAGGAATTCTTCATGCTGTTCAGGTAGACCACCCTGCCGCCCTTCCTGACGCTGGTGACCACGTCGTAGGCCGAGGACGGGCCCTTGCGAATGCGCGCGCCGTCCACCGTCACCTTCAGGATACGGACCTTGCTCTTGGAGGCCGCGGACGCGCCCACCGGCGCGACGACGGTGCCCAGCAGCAGAAGAATGGTCAACAGCAGCGCGATAGTTCTGCGTTTCATAAGACAGCACCCCCTGTAACAAACATAGGGTATTGTAGCACACTTTTTCGACAAATGCAAGCCCATTTATCACATTTTTGTCGAATTTAAAGGCGGTTTTGCCGGAAACCGGTCAGTTAAAATATACCAGTTCTTCCTTGGGCGGCTCCGCCGGGGTCAGCTTGTCCTGGATCAGTATGATGGCGTCGGTGCCGTGGATGGGGCTGAAGCTCTTTTCGACCTTCGCGTCCAGGAAGACCCAGTCGTTGGTCTTGGGCGGCTCCCCCCTGTACTGGCACAGAAAGCCGATGCCGCCGATGTCCTCGGCACAGCAGGTCATCACGTGGCGGCCGAACACGAAGCAGTTCTTCGGCATGTCCTCCATGCGGAAGGCCCGCCCCCGGGCGTGGATCCGCTTGCCGTCGTAGCGGTCCGGATGCTCCAGCGCGTCCAGGTAGAAGGTGCCGAAGTCCTCGTCGCCGATCTCGATCGGGTCGGCCTTCATGTCGAAGGGCAGGTCCTCGTCGGACACGCCGTCGTCGGTGGTGCCGTCCAGGTTCTCAAAGAACACCCGCGTGGCGCTGTTCAGGCCCTTCACCGCGCGCCGCCAGGCGCTCTTGGTGTGGCCGGGGCCGCAGCGGTTGAACAGCACCAGGTCGGCCTCCTTCAGGCCGTCGGCCATGTACTTGCGCATGTTCTTCAGGTACAGCTCAAAGGTGTTGGCGTCGATCAGGTCGATGATCTGGGCCAGCTCCCACTCCTCCGGCTTCTCGGCGGCGTACAGCGTCTCCAGGAGCCAGGTGGCGTTGTACTCCACGATCACGCGCTCGGGCCTGTACTCGCGGTTCAGGCGGATCAGGCGCTTGCCGGCCATCTGCCGGGGCTCCTCCAGATTGACCAGCACGGTGTTGGCGCTCTTGAGCAGCTCGGGGTCGTACTCCTCCTCCCCCTCCTCGCAGCACAGCAGCAGCGTGCGCTCGCCCTCGGAAAAGCCCTTGTCGGTCAGCATGTCCGTCACGAATTTGGTCTTGCCGCTTCCCAGAAAGCCCGCGACGATATATACGGGTACGCTCATGGATGTATGCTCCTTAAATGCCGAACAGTTCCTTCACCGCGTCCTGGTGGACGCCCACGCCGATCACGCACAGGCGGCCCGTGTAGTCCGCCGTGCCCTCGCGCACCTCCCACTCGCCGGGCACATAGTCGAAGTGCAGCCAGCGGCCGTCGTTCGTGGGCAGTATGCCCTTGGCCCGCAGTATGCGGCCGTACTCGGCGCCGTTGCCGTCGTCCAGCTCCTGCAGCGCCTCGCGGACCGCGGCCTCGTCGAAGCGCTTCGAGGTCTCGACGCCGATGTTGTCGAAGATCTCGTCGGCATGGTGATGGCCGTGGTGGTCGTGGTGGTGCCCGTGCTCGTCGTGATCGTGATGGTGCTCGTGCTCATCGTGGTCGTGGTCGTGATGGTGCTCGTGCTCGTCGTGATCGTGATCGTGATGGTGCTCGTGATCGTGGTGGTCCGGCTCGGGCAGGTCGTCC
>JAFYBB010000384.1 GCA_017540445.1 Clostridia bacterium
AGCGCCTGAGAGGGGCCTCTCTGGTTTGTCGTGCGCGGCAGGCAGGGAGCCCCCTCTCTGCCCTACGGGCACCTCTCCCCCTCACGGGGGCGAGGCAAGGGGGATAGCGCGGCGTTCCAGGTTTGCGCACACACGCGGCAGCCTTGGCTCGCCCCGGTGACGGGCAGCGAACGCCCGGAAAACAGCACAGTGTGCTGTTTTCAGTGAGCTGGGGCCGAGGCAGGCCCGTGGGATGAGCTGGCGCGAAGCGCTTGAGAGGGGAATCCCCCGAAAACGTGAAGCGCCGTTTTTTCACTGAATGTATCTTTTTGCGTCGCGCCGATTGGGTTATAATGGATTCGGTGCGTTTGAATCTTAACCTTCTTTTGCTTGACTTTACCATGCTAACGTGCTATTGTAATAAAGCATTCGAGAGCAGGAGGTGAACTGCGTCATGGCGGAATATCCGCTGAAGCCTGAGGAGCGCGTGCTGTTCGCGCTGCGGGCGCTGTACCAGAAGTACGGCTACAGCCAGTTCAAGATGAGCAAGTTCGAGGAGTACGACCTGTACGCCCGCAACAAGGATTTTCTGATCTCGGACGGCGTCATCACCTTCACCGACACCGACGGCCGCCTGATGGCGCTGAAGCCGGACGTGACGCTGTCGATCATCAAGAACACCCGCCACGCCCCCGGCGACGTGCAGAAGCTGTACTACAGCGAAAACGTGTACCGCATCTCCGGCAGCACCCGCTCCTTCAAGGAGATCATGCAGACGGGCCTGGAGTGCATCGGCGACGTGGACCTGTACAACCTGTGCGAGGTCATATCGCTGGCGGCCCAGAGCCTTCGGATCATCGACCCGCGCTATGTGCTGGACCTGTCCCACATGGGCGTGGTGTCGGCGCTGGTGGACGCGCTTCAGCCGGACGGCGAGATGCGCGAACAGGTGCTGCGCTGCGTCGCCGAAAAGAACGCCGACGGCGTGCGCAAGCTGTGCCCGGGCCAAAATGTGGACGCCATCTGCGCGATGATCGCCGCCCGCGGCCCCGCGGGCGCGGTGGTCGAAGCCATGCGGCCCTGGTGCGAAAGCGGCCCCGCGCGGGAAGCGCTCACGGAGCTGGAGCGGGTGGCCGCCGTGCTCAGCGCCACCGGCTGCGCGGGCGTGAACGTGGATTTCTCCATCGTCAACGACATGAACTACTACAACGGCATCGTGTTCATGGGCTACATCGACGGCATCCCCAGCTCCGTGCTCTCCGGCGGCCAGTACGACAAGCTGATGCAGCGCATGGGCCACGCCTCCCGGGCCGTGGGCTTCGCCATCTACACCGACCTGCTGGAGCGGCTGTCGGGCGGGCAGCGCCCCTACGACGTGGACACGGTGCTGCTCTACGACGAGGGCGCCGACGCCGCCGCGCTGTCGCTGGCCATACAAGAGCTCACCGGCTCCGGCGCCAGCGTGTGCGCCCTGAAGCGCGTGCCGGAAAAGCTGCGCTACCGGCAGCTCGTCCGCTTTGAAGAGGGAGGGATCGAAACCCATGCTTAACATCGCGCTGCCCAAGGGGCGCCTGGGCGAAAAGGTGTACGCCATGTTCGCCGCCGCGGGCTTCGAGTGCCCCTCGATACTGGAGCCCAACCGCAAGCTGATCTTTGAAAACGAGGCCGCCGGCGTGCGCTACTTCTGGGTAAAGCCCTCGGACGTGGCCATCTACGTGGAGCGCGGCGCGGCGGACATCGGCGTGGCCGGCAAGGATATACTGCTGGAGTACGCGCCGGAGGTCTACGAGCTGCTGGATATGAACGTGGGCGTCTGCCGGATGGCCGTGGCCGCGAAGCGGGACTTTCGCGACAACCCGGAGCGCACGCTGCGAGTGGCCACGAAATTCGCCAACATCGCCCGCCGCTACTACGCCGGGCTGGGCCGGGACATCGACATCATCCACCTGAACGGCAGCATCGAGATCGCGCCGATCCTGGGCCTGTCGGACGTGATCGTGGACATCGTCGAGACGGGCAAGACGCTGCTGGAGAACGACCTGGTCCCCATGGAAACCATCGTGCCCATCAGCGCCCGGTTGATCGCCAACAAGGCCAGCTACAAGTTTCACGCCGACGAGATCGAGGCCGTGGCCCGCGGGCTGAAGCGGCAGGTCAAAGCGTAAGGAGGATGATCCCATGATCAAGATCATGAAGTACGGCGAGGTCGCCAACGCGGATATATTCGCCCGCTCCGTTCCCCAGGTGGACGTGGCCGGCATCGTCTCCGGCATCATCGACGACGTGAAGGCGCGGGGCGACGCGGCGCTTTTCGACTACTGCGCGAAGTTCGACGGCGTGCGGCTGGACAGCCTCGAGGTCAGTTCAGAGGAGATCGACCGCGCGGTGGAAGCCGTGGGCGCGGAATTCATGTCGGTGCTCAATACCGCCGCGCAGAACATACGCGCCTTCCACGAGAAGCAGGTGCGCCAGAGCTTCATCATGGCGGAGCGGGACGGCGTGGTGATGGGTCAGAAGATCACCCCGCTGGACCGGGTGGGCCTGTACGTGCCCGGCGGCACCGCGGCCTATCCCTCCACCGTGCTGATGGACGCGATACCGGCGGTGATCGCCGGCTGCTCCCAGGTCGTGATCACCACGCCCCCGGCGAAGGACGGCAGCGTCAATCCGGCGATACTGGCGGCCGCGAAGGTCGCCGGCGTCAGCCGCATATTCAAGGTGGGCGGCGCGCAGGCCATTGCCGCGCTGGCCTGGGGCACCGAGACCGTGCCCTGCGTGGACAAGATCGTCGGCCCGGGCAACGCCTTTGTGGCCGAGGCCAAGAAGCAGGTGTTCGGCCGGGTCGGCATCGACATGATCGCGGGCCCCAGCGAGATATTGGTGATCGCCGACGGCAACAGCAATCCTGTACACGTCGCCGCCGACATGCTCTCCCAGGCCGAGCACGACAAGATGGCCAGCGCGGTGCTGGTCACCGACAGCATGGCGCTGGCCGAGGCCGTGCGGGACGAGATCGAGCGCCAGGTGCGCGCGCTGCCCCGCTTTGAGATCGCGTCGGCGTCCATCGACGTGAACGGCAAGATCATCGTGGCGGACAGCATCGACCGCGCCATCGAAATCTCCAACGCCATCGCGCCGGAGCACCTGGAGCTGTGCCTGGACAATCCCTTCGACTACCTGGACCGCGTGCGGCACGCCGGCTCGATCTTCATGGGCCGAAACTGCCCGGAGGCCCTGGGCGACTACCTGGCCGGGCCGAACCACACGCTGCCCACCGGCGGCACCGCCCGCTTCTACAGCCCCCTCTCGGTGGACGACTTCGTCAAGAAGTCCCAGTACACCTACTTCACCGCCAACGCCCTGCGCGCCGTCGCCGGCCAGGTGGCCGCCTTCGCCCGCAAGGAAGGGCTGGAAGGACACGCGCACAGCGCGCTGATAAGATTCAATCAGAACGAATAAGCGCGCTACGCGAGGAGTTAGGAGTGAGGAGTGAGGAGTGAGGAGCATGGCATGTGGAACGACACATCCCCTCATCGACCGCACCCCAAAAATCAAACAAATCCCGCCAGGGATTTGCACCACAACTCCTCACTCCTCACTCCTCATTCCTCATTCCCTTCTCCACTCTCCAATGAAAGGATGACCGTGTTGAGCCGCTATCTATCCTCGAAGTACCAATCCCTCCAGGTCTACACCCCCGGCGAGCAGCCGCGGGACATGCGCTACGTCAAGCTGAACACCAACGAGAGCCCCTATCCCCCGGCCCCGGGCGTTATCGAGGCGGCGGCCAGGGAGGCCGGGCGGCTGGAGCTGTATTCGGACCCGGTCTGCGCCGACCTGCGGGACGCGCTGGCCGCCCGCTACGGCGTGTCCCGGGAGAACGTGCACGTGTCCAACGGCTCCGACGACATACTCTACTTCGCGTTCATGGCCTTTGCCGGGGGCGGCGGGAAGGCGTACTTCCCGGACATCAGCTACGGCTTCTACCGGGTCTACGCGGATCTCATCGGCGTCGAATACCGGCAGATTCCGCTGCGCGAGGACTTCTCCGTCGACCCGGCGGACTACATGGGCCTGGATGGCTTCATCGCCATCGCCAACCCCAACGCGCCCACCGGCATGGCGCTGACGCGGGCGCAGATCGAGTCCGTCGTGGCCTCGAACCCCGATCACGTTGTGATGATCGACGAGGCCTACGTGGATTTCGGCGCCGAGTCCTGCGTGTCCCTCACCGAAAAGTACGACAACCTGCTGGTGGTGCAGACCTTCTCCAAGTCCCGCAGCATGGCCGGGGCGCGGCTGGGCTTCGCCATCGCGTCCGAAGGGCTCATCGCCGACCTGGAGCGCATCAAGTACAGCACCAACCCCTACAACGTGAACCGCGTGACGCTGGCCGCCGGCGTCGCCGCGCTGAAAAACGACGGCTACAACATGGAGAACTGCCGCCGGATCGTCGAGACCCGTAAGGCCTCCGCCGCGCGCCTGAAGGACATGGGCTTTGAGGTGCTGCCCAGCAGCGCGAACTTCCTGTTCGCCCGCAAGCAGGGCGTGGACGGCGGCATGCTGTACCGCGAACTGAAGGCGCGGGGCGTGCTGGTGCGCCACTTCGACGCGCCGCGCATCGCCGACTTCCTGCGCATCACCGTCGGCACACCCGAGCAGATGGAGGCCCTGTTCGAGGCCATTCAAGCAATACTGGAGGGCTGAACCATGCGAACATCCGAGATCACCCGCCGCACGGCGGAGACGGACATCCGCCTGACGCTGAACCTGGACGGCGCCGGGGTCGCCGAGGTGTACACCGGCTGCGGCTTTCTGAACCACATGCTGACGCTGTTCGCCCGCCACGGGCGCTTCGACCTGACCGTGAAGTGCGTGGGCGACACGGACGTGGACGACCACCACACCGTGGAGGACATCGGCATCTGCCTGGGCATGGCTTTTGCCGAGGCGCTTTCGGACATGGGCGGCATCTGCCGCTACGGCAGCGCGATACTGCCGATGGACGAGGCGCTGATCCTGACCGCGGTGGACGTGTCGGGCCGGGCCACGCTGTGCTATGACCTGGACATCCCCTCTCAGAAGATCGGTTCCTTCGATTCGGAGCTGGTCAAGGAGTTCTGGCTGGGCTTCGTCCGCAAGGCCAACGTCACGCTGCACATCAAAAAGCTGGCGGGTGAAAACAGCCACCACATCGCCGAGGGCGCGTTCAAGTCCGCGGCCCGCAGCCTGCGGGCGGCCTGCGCCGTCGACCCGACCCTGAACGGCGCGATACCGTCCACCAAAGGAGTACTATGATCGCGATCATCGATTACGGCGTGGGCAACCTGTTTTCGCTGTCCCACAGCCTGATGTCCGTGGGCGCAACCGTGGAGGTCACCGGCGACGCCGAAACCATCCGGCGGGCGGACCACGTGGTGCTGCCCGGCGTCGGGGCCTTCGGCGACGCGGCGGACAAGCTGCGCCAAACCGGCCTGGACGCCGTCGTGAAGGCCGTGGCCGCCACAGGCACGCCGGTGATGGGCATATGCCTGGGCATGCAGTTGCTGTTGGACGTGTCCTACGAGTTCGGCGCCCACGCCGGCCTGGGCCTGATCCCGGGCGAGGTGCGGCCCATCGCCGAGGTCATACCGGCGGACCTGAAGATCCCCCACATCGGCTGGAACCGGCTGGACATCGCGCGGCCCCACCCGATCTTCAAAAACGTGAAGGCCGGCGACTGCGTGTACTTCGTACACTCCTACTACGGCGCGAACTGCGCTTCGTCGGTGATCGCCACCGCCGAGTACGGCGCGCCGCTGACCGCCGCGGTGGCCCGGGGCAACGTGTGCGGCTGCCAGTTCCACCCGGAGAAGAGCGGCGACGTGGGGCTGGGCATACTGAAGGCATTCTGCGAATGGGACGGTGCGGGCGCATGATCATCTTTCCGGCAATCGACCTGGTGGGCGGCAAGGCCGTCCGGCTGTACAAGGGCGACTACGCCCGCATGACCGTCTACGACGACGACCCGCTCCACGCCGCCCGGACCTTCGAGGCCGCCGGGGCGAAGCATTTGCACATGGTGGACCTGGAGGGCGCGCGGGACGGCGGCACGCCGAACTATGAAACGGTGCGCCGCGTGGCGCAGAGCACCGGCCTGTTCGTCGAGATCGGCGGCGGCATCCGCGACATGGAGGTGGTGGAGCGCTACCTGGACGCCGGCGTGAAGCGGGTGATCCTGGGCACGGCGGCCATTTCCGACGAGGGCTTCGTCCGCGAGGCCGTGGACCGCTTCGGCGCGGCCATCGCGCTGGGGGCCGACGTGAAGAACGGCGAGGTGGCCGTGCGCGGCTGGCTGGAGCTCTCCGGCGTCACGCTGGACGCCTTCTGCGAAAAGTACCAGCAGATGGGCGTTCAGACGCTGATCTGCACCGACATCTCCCGGGACGGGGCCATGCAGGGCGCGAACCGGGCGCTGTACGCGGACCTTCAGCGCAAGTACCGGATGGACATCGTGGCCTCTGGCGGCGTGTCGTCGATGGAGGACGTGCGGGCCCTTCGCGCGCTGGGCCTGTACGGCGCGATCATCGGCAAGGCCGTCTACACCGGCGACATCGACCTGGCGCGCGCCATCGAGGAGGCGAAGGCATGATCACCAAGCGCATCATCCCCTGCCTGGACGTGAAGGACGGCCGCGTGGTCAAGGGCGTGAACTTCCTGGGCCTGGCGGACGTGTCCAGCCCGGTGAAGCTGGCCGAGTACTACAGCCGCTGCGGCGCGGACGAGCTGGTGTTCTACGACATCACCGCTTCCGCCGAGGGCCGGGCGCTGTTTACCGACATACTGCGCCAGGTGGCCGAGCGGGTGTTCATACCGCTGACCGTGGGCGGCGGCATCAACACGGTGTCGGACTTCGACCGGGTATTGAAGTGCGGGGCCGACAAGGTGTCCGTGAACTCCGGGGCCATCCGCAACCCGGACCTGATCCCCGCCGCGGCCCAGCGCTACGGCAGCCAGTGCGTGGTGATCTCGGCGGACGTGAAGCGGGTGGACGGCGAATTCCGCGTGTTCGCCAAGGGCGGCCGCGAGGACACGGGCATGGAGGCCGTCGGCTGGATCGCCCGGTGCGTGGAGAACGGCGCGGGCGAGGTGGTGCTCAACAGCATCGACACCGACGGCGTGAAGGGCGGCTTCGACCTGGAGATGCTGGACGCGGTGTGCCGGGCCGTGAACGTGCCGGTGATCGCCTCCGGCGGCGCGGGCTGCATACAGGACTTCGTGACGCTGTTCAAGGCGCTTGAGAAGGTGGACGCGGGGCTGGCCGCCTCGATCTTCCACTTCGGCGAGGTGCAGATTTCGGACTTGAAGCAGGCATTGCGCGACAACGACATCACAGTGAGGCTTTGAATATGATCAACTTTGACATCGACACCCTGAAATTCGACGAGAAGGGCCTGATCCCCGCCATCGTGGTGGACGCGACCACGAAGGACGTGCTGACCCTGGCCTACATGAACCGGGAGAGCCTGCGCATCTCCCTGGAGAAGGAGCTGACCTGCTTCTTCAGCCGCTCCCGGCAGCAGCTCTGGCTGAAGGGCGAGACCAGCGGCAACTACCAGCACATCGTGTCCGTCACCGCCGATTGCGACAGGGACGCGCTAATGGTGCTGGTGAACAAGGACGGCCCCGCCTGCCACCTGGGCACGGATTCCTGCTTTACGAACGCGCTGTTTGAGAGCGAGGAGAACCACGCCTTCACGCTGCAGGGCCTGATGAAGCTGATCGAGGGCCGTAAGACGGAAAAAAAGGAAGGCAGCTACACCACCTACCTCTTTGAAAAGGGCATCGACAAGATCCTCAAGAAGGTCGGCGAGGAATCCACCGAGGTCATCATCGCCGGCAAGGCCGGCGACAAAGCCGAGACCGTCTATGAGATCGCCGACCTCACCTATCACGTGATGGTGCTGATGATCCAGATGGGCATCAGCCTTTCGGACATTCACAACGAGCTGGCCCGCCGCCACGTGATCGACCACAAGGTCAAGCAGGAGAAGATGGGCGGCGAGCAATAGCCGCTCACTCCATGACCTGCAGTATCATCGCCTTCAAATACTTGGTCTCCACCGACTGGGGCAGTATCGGGTGATCGTACCCCTGGGTCCTGTACTCCACCAGGCGGATGCGCTTCTTCGCGTCGCGCGCCGCCTGGTTGATCATGTCCTGGAACATCTCCGGCAGCACGTGCTGGCTGCAGGAGCAGGTCACCAGAAAGCCGCCGGGCCGCGTCAGCTTCAGGCCCCGCAGGTTGATCTCCTTGTACCCCCTCAGGGCGCTCTGTACGGCGGCCTTGTTCTTCGTAAAGGCGGGCGGGTCGAGGATCACCAGGTCGTAAAGCTCCCCCGCGTCCGTCAGCTCCCGCAGCAGGTCAAAGCAGTTGTGGGCCTCGAAGCGCACGTTTTCAAAGCCGTTGAGCTTCGCGTTCTCCCGGGCGACCTCCAGGGCCTCCTCGGAGATGTCCACGCCCAGCACGTCCGAAGCGCCGTACTTTGCCGCGTGCAGCGAAAAGCTGCCGTTGTGGCAGAAGCAGTCCAGCACCCGGGCCCCCGGGCACAGCGGCGCGATGGCGGCGCGGTTCTGCTTCTGGTCCAGGAAGAAGCCGGTCTTCTGGCCGTGCTTCACGTCCACCAAAAAGCGTATGCCGTTCTCCCGCATCTCCACCACGTCCGGCACCTGGCCCCGCAGCAGCCCCGTGGTCTGCTCCAGGCCCTCCAGGCGGCGCACCGGCACGTCGCTGCGCTCGTAGATGCCGGAGGGCTCCACGACCTCCATCAGTATGTCGCACAGCATGTCCTTGACGCGCTCGATGCCCAGCGACAGCGATTGCAGCACCAGCACGTCCGCGAACTTGTCCACCACCAGGCCGGGCAAAAAGTCCGACTCGGAGTAGATCAGCCGGCAGCTCATCGGGTCGCACAGCTTCTCCCTGTATTCCCAGGCGTCGCGCACGCGCCTTTCAAAGAACGCCCGGTCGCACACCTCGTCGTTGCGCGTCAGTATGCGCAGCGAGATCTGGCTGGCGGGGTTGTAGAAGCCCCTGCCGATGAACTTGCCCCGAAAATCCGCCACGTCCACGATGTCGCCGTTCTCAAACGCGCCGTCCACCTTTTCGATCTCCGACGCGTAGATCCAGGGGTGGCCTCCCCGAACCCGCGTTTCCCGGGTCTTGCGCAGCGTAACCGTCGCCATGGGCCCATGCCTCCTGCCGTCGTTTGTTGTACGCATCATAGCACAGTCTTGTAAATTATGGATTATTCGCTGGAACTCTTTGCCGCCCTCGTGCGTCCAAGCATCGACCACAAAACAAACGGGAGGGAAGAACCATGAAGCGAATTGCAATGATTGTTGCGCTGGTGCTCGTGGCGACGATGCTGACGGGCTGCGCGCTGCCGATGCTGCTGATGGGCATGACGAAGACCGCCGAGACGCCGACCGAGGCGCCCGTGGAATACCCGGTCGAGGTAGAGGTGTACGACGGGGAGGCCGACGAGGACCGGGCCTATGAGAACATGGCGGGAGGCGCGCTGTACGCGATGGCCCCGAGCATGACCTACGCCGGCTACGTGGACGACTTCAACACCGAGGAGTACGCCGCCGTGAAGGAGAACGGCTTCCGCAAGGTGGCCACCGACCCGCTGAGCACCTTCTCCGCCGACGTGGACACCGCCTCCTACTGCAACCTGCGGCGCATGCTCAACGACGGCTATACCACCGATGACATCCCCGGCGGCGCGGTGCGCGTGGAGGAGATGCTGAACTACTTCCGCTACGACTACGCCGCCCCCGCCGGCAGCGACAAGTTCGGCGTGACGGCCCAGATCGCCCCCTGCCCCTGGAACCCGCAGAACATGCTGCTGGCGCTGGGCGTGCGCGCCGCGGACGCCGAGGAAGTGAGCCAGGACGGCTCGAACCTGGTGTTCCTGATGGACGTGTCCGGCTCCATGGACTCCAGCGACAAGCTGCCCCTGGCCCAGAAGGCGATGATCATGCTGCTGGACCAGCTGACGGAGAAGGACACCGTGTCCATCGTCACCTACGCCAGCGGCGAGCGGATCGTCATCGAGGGCGCGAACCCGGTCAACGACAAGGCGAAGCTGATCACCGCCATTGACAGCCTGTATGCCAGCGGCTCCACCTACGGCGAGCGCGGCCTGGCCCAGGCCTACGAGGTGGCCCAGCGTTACCTGCGGCCCAAGGGGAACAACCGCGTGATCCTGTGCTCCGACGGCGACCTGAACGTGGGCATGACCAGCGAGAGCGACCTGCACGACTTCGTATCCGAGAAGAAGCAGACCGGCATCTATCTGTCCGTGCTGGGCTTTGGCGACGGCAATTACAAGGACACCAAGATGGAGACCCTCGCCGACGACGGCAACGGCAACTACTACTACATCGACTCCATACTGGAGGCCCGCAAGGTGCTGTGCGAGGAGCTGACCCAGACGCTGTACGCCGTGGCCGACGACGTGAAGTTCCAGATCGAGTTCAACCCGGCCAAGGTCTCCGCCTGGCGGCAGCTGGGCTACGAGAACCGCGCCCTGGAGAACCAGGACTTCGAGGACGACGCCAAGGACGCCGGCGAGGTCGGCGCGGGCGCCTGCGTGACCGTGCTGTACGAGCTGGTGCCCGCCGGCAGCGAGGCCGAGGAGGGCGGATTGAAGTACCAGCAGAGCGCGCTGACCGACGCGGCCGAGGGCGGCGAGTGGCTGACGCTCAGCACCCGCTACAAGAAGCCCGGCGGCGACGAGAGCAAGCTGCAGACCAACGTGGTGGACGATTCCTGCGTCACCGACGCGCCCTCCGGCGACTTCCTGTTCGCCGCCGCCGTCACCGAGTTCGGCATGGTGCTGAACGACAGCGAGTACAAGGGCGACGCGACTCTCGAATCGGTCGTCGAGCTTCTGAAGCAGGCCCCGCTGAGCGACGAGTACCGCGAGGAGTTCTTCTCGCTGGTCAAGATCGCCCAGAGGAGCGACCGGCTGGGCAGATAATTCCCATGCCATCCGAAAGCGCCGGACAATTTGCCCGGCGCTTTGCTTTTGGAACGGATATGTGATACAATAATACCCGATATTATACGACTTGGGGATGCGCGCATGGAAGACGAACGGATGGGCAAGCGCCTGAACAAATACATCGCCGACAGCGGCTACTGCTCCCGGCGGGAGGCGGACCGGCTGATCGCCGAGGGCCGGGTGAAGCTGAACGGCCGTCTTGGCGCGCTGGGCGACCGGGTGGCGGCGGGCATGACCGTCACCGTGGACGGCGCGCCCCTTGCCGGCGAGAGCGCCAGGAAGTACCTGCTGCTGTACAAGCCCAGGGGCATCGTGTGCACCGCCGACCCCCGGGAGCCGATGAACGTGGTGGACTACCTGGGCCTTCCCTACCGGGTGTTTCCGGTGGGGCGCCTGGACAAGGACAGCGAGGGCCTGCTGCTTCTGACCAGCGACGGCGACATCGTGAACAGGCTGCTGCGGGCCGCGGGCGGCCACGAGAAGGAGTACGAGGTGACCATCGACAGGCCCGTGACCGCCGATTTCCTGAACCGGATGATGGCCGGCGTGCCGATATTGGACACCGTCACGCTGCCCTGCAGGGCGCGGCGCACCGGCGAGCGCAGCTTCAACATCATACTGGTACAGGGGCTGAACCGGCAGATTCGGCGGATGTGCGAGGCCCTGGGGGCGAACGTGGTGCACCTGCGCCGCATCCGCATCATGAATCTGCGGCTGGGCAGGCTCCAGCCCGGCCAGTGGCGCGAATTGACCGCAGAGGAACTGAAAGCCCTGACGGCGCGTCTGTAAGAACATGAAGAGGAATAAAAGAAAGCGCCCGTTCCGGCGCGTCGTGGCGGTGCTGCTGCTGGCGGCGCTGGCGCTGATGCTCTATCACATCGTCGGCGGCTACCTGCCCTTCAGGAACCGCCCGGCGCTGACGGACACGGCCGAAATCGAGGCGCTGGCCGACGAGATGCAGCGCGACGCGGACACCCGCGACCGGGCCCTGCTGATCTCGGACAGCGACCGCGCGCTGGACGAGCGGCTGCGGCTCATCCACCAGGCGCGGCGCGAGGTCGTCATCGTTAGCTATGACCTGCGGGACGGCGAGAGCACCCGGGACATGCTGTCCGTGGCGCTGGAGCGCGCGGACGCCGGGGTAAACGTGCGGCTGCTGGTGGACGGCATCGCCGCTCTGGCGCGGCTCTCCCCCAGCCCGCTCTTTGGGGCGCTGGAGGACCACCCGAGCATCGAGATTCGCTTCTACAACCCCCCGCGCCTGTTCGCGCCCTGGCACGACATGGGCCGCATGCACGACAAGTACATCATCGTGGACGATGTGGCCTACATCCTGGGCGGCCGCAACACCTTCGACGCCTTCATCGGCGACTACCCGGTGGAGCTTCGCAAGGACGACCGGGAGGCGCTGGTCTACAACGGCGCCCACGGCACGGACGAGGGCGGCGCGAGCTCGATACACGCGCTGCGAAACTACTTTGAATCGGTGTGGGACGGCGGCAACTGCGCTGCCTTCACCGGCAGGCGGGCGGACGCGGCCCGGGCGCGCGACCTGCTGGACGATCTGCGCGAACGCGAAGCGGCGCTGCGCAAAGACAAAGCGGCGCTCTTTGGCGAAGCGGATTATCTCGCGGAAACCGTTCCCACCCGGGGCGTCTGGCTGATCTCAAACCCCACCGGCGTGTACGCGAAGGAACCGGTGGTGTTCGCGCAGCTGTGCGCGATGATGGATAAGGCCGAGCGGGAAATCATCCTCCAATCTCCCTACGCGGTGCTGAACAAAGACATGGCGGCGCGGCTTGCCGGCATCGCGGCGCGCACGCCGCTGACGCTGATGGTCAACGCGCCGGAGGTCAGCCACAACCTGGTGGGCACCGGCGACTACCTGCTGCACCGCGACGAGGTGATCGCCACCGGCGCGACCGTGCTGGAATACGCCGGGGACAGCTACCACCACGGCAAGGCGATGCTCATCGACGACGACCTGTCCGTGATCGGCTGCTACAACCTGGACCTGCGCAGCACCCACGTGGACACGGAGCTGATGCTGGTCATCCGCGGAAAGGATTTCAACGCCCGGATGCGCCGGGACATGGACGGCCTGCAGGCCGCGTGCCGCCGGGTGATCGACGATGAAACCGACGAGGTCCCCCAGGGGCTCGAAATCCCCCCGCTCTCGCCGCTCAGGCGCGCGGCGCTCTGGATCATCGGCCATCTGGTCCAGCCGGTCAGAAACCTGGTTTGATTCCCATTGCGCGAAAGGGGCGGCACAAGTGCCGCCCCTTTCGCGCAATGGGAAATACTTATGATTCGTAGATCGGGAACCGCTCGCACAGTGCCGCCACGCGATCGAGGATCTCGCCCTTTTTCGCGTCGAAATCGGTGGCCGCCAGCGCCAGCAGCTCGCCGACCTCCCCGGCCTCCGCCTCCTTGAAGCCCCGGGCGGTGATGGCGGGCGTGCCCACGCGGATGCCGGAGGTCTCCTTCGCGGAGCGCGGGTCGCCGGGGATCTTGTTCTTGTTCACGGTGATGTGCACGGTGTCCAGGCGCTCCTCCAGCTCCCGGCCGGAGATGTCGGCCTGTCTCAGGTCGATCAGCATCAGGTGGTTGTCGGTGCCGCCGGAGACCAGCTTGATGCCCCGGGAGAGCAGCGCATCCGCCATGGTGCTGGCATTGACGATGATCTGGCGCTGGTACTGCTTGAACTCGGGCTTCAGCGCCTCGCCCAGCACCACGGCCTTGGCCGCGATGACGTGCATCAGCGGGCCGCCCTGGCTGCCGGGGAAGATGGAGCTGTTGATCTTTTTGGCGATGTCCGCGTCGTTGGTCAGGATCATGCCGCCCCTGGGACCGCGCAGCGTCTTGTGGTTGGTGGTGGTCACCACGTCGGCATAGGGGATCGGGCTCGGGTGCTCGCCCGCCGCGACGAGGCCCGCGATATGCGCGATGTCCACCATCAGGTAG